>CAZICC010000022.1:1077-10365 GCA_964537645.1 uncultured Candidatus Saccharibacteria bacterium
CGCCGGCTTTCAGCAGTTTCCAGGCCTCGGCCAGGGCCTCGTTGAACTGGAAATTGGCCAGTTTTTGATGGTAGGCCCTCCAGGTTTCGTCAATCTTTTCCTGAAAATAAAAATTGAAGATTTTCAAAGGCCGGCCGCAATTTTCGGCCAGCGTCAAAACGCGCGAAACGAAATTGCCCAGCCCGTTGACCAAATCCGCGTGATAACGCTCGTCGAATCTTTTCCGCGAAAAATCGCCGTCCTCGGCCGGGGAAATTTCCCGCAAAAGATAATGACGCACCGCGTCCGAGCCGTATTTTTCGGCCAAATCCTCGGGATAGACGACGTTGCCGAGGGATTTGGACATTTTTTCGCCTTCCGCCGTGATGAAACCGTGGACGAACAAAGTTTTGGGCAAAGGCAAGCCGGCCGACATCAGCATCGCCGGCCATATGGCGGCGTGAAACCGCAAAATATCCTTGCCGATGATGTGGACGTCCGCGGGCCAGAATTTTCGGAATTTTTCCCCGTCCTCCGCGAAACCCAGGGCGGAAACGTAATTAATCAGGGCGTCGCACCAGACGTAAATCACCTGACTTTCGTCGTCCGGCACCGGAATGCCCCAGGGCAAAACCGCTTTGGGCCGGGAAAAACTGATGTCCTGAAGGCCGTCGTTTATCAAACTCAAAATCTCGTTTTTCCGCTCCGCCGGCACGACGCGCAATTCGTCTTTTTCTATCAACTCTTTAATTCTCGGGCCGTATTCGGAAAGCCGGAAAAAATAATTTTCTTCCTCAACGGCCTGGACCGGCTTTTTGTGAATAACGCAGCGCGATTCGCTGATTTCCTTTTCGACAAGATAAGCCTCGCAGCCTTCGCAGTAATATCCTTTGTAAACACCTTTGTAAATATCGCCTTTGGCGGCCAGAATTTGCCAGAATTTCCGGGCCGCGGGCCAATGGCGTTCTTTGTCCGAGGTGCGGATGAAATCGTCGCTGGAAAGATTCAAAATTTCCCGCAAGGCCTTGAATTTGGCGGCGTTTTCTTCAATGAATTCTTCCACCGGCCGGCCCAGTTCCAGAGCGGTTTTGACGATTTTGCTGCCGTGTTCGTCCGCGCCGGTCAAAAACCACACTTCCTCGCCCAACAGCCGATGATATCTCGCCAAAACGTCCGTCTGGACGATTTCCAAAGCGAAACCGATGTGCGGAGCGGCATTCACGTAAGGAATTGAGGTTGTAATATAAAACTTGGCCATAAACTATTCAAAGTATACCAAAAAACGGCTTTTTTGAAAACGAAAAATTTGATATCATTAAAATTGAGGCTCAAGAATTCAAATTTTGAAATTTGTAATTGGAAATTTGTTCTCCGCCCGAGGCGGATCCGCCTTTGACGGAAGAAATTAGAAATTAGGATTTAGAAATTTAAGTTATGGTATTGACTTCCCACATCCTCGCCGGCGCGGCCGTGGCCGCGAAAATACAAAATCCCCTCATAGGCCTGCCGCTGGCGTTTTTTTCGCATTTCCTCCTTGACGCCCTGCCCCACCGGGAATATTCAATCAGCGACCCGAAATCAAAAAACTTCCCGCGCTCGGTCGGGAAAATTTTGATTGACCTTTCTTTGGGTTTGGGACTCGCCGTTTCCGCCGCGCCGGACGAAATCAATTTTCCCTATCTCGCCGGAGCGATAACGCTCGCCGTATTGCCGGATTTTTTCCAGCTTTTAACACTAATAAAGCCGCGTTGCTTGGAAAAATTCAATCGTTGGCACTGCGACGTCGTCCATATTAAGCCAAAGCCCCAAAAAATTTGGGGCTGGATTTTCCAAATATTATTCTCCGCCGGCCTGTTTGCTATTTTAATTTGGCTATGACGACTTATTCTGGTTTCCCGGTAGTAGAAACTTCGGTTCCTTTTGGCAGGTTGCCTGACTTCAAAGAAGTTAATGATAAATCGGAAGATTGCCAACTTTAAATTCAATTCCCCAAAAAGCGCCAAAAGAAATAATTATCGGGCAAAAACATTTTAATCAAACCTAATTTCGGCCGAAAAGCGAGCGGGCGCTTCCGGCGCTTTTATCCGAAGTTTTCACTGCCGGACTTTTTCTTGGTAACGTCAATCAGAAGCTCCACGAAAACCGCGGCCAGGGGAACGGCCAGAATCATTCCCAAAATTCCTCCCAACTTCACGCCTACCAGAAGAGAGATAATCACGACGACCGGATTCAATCCGACGACTTTCCTGACGACATTGGGGACCAAAAGATGGTTTTCCGCCTGCTGGATGAAAACGTAAAGAATCAAAGTCAAAATGCCCAGAAACAATCCGTCCAGCGAAGCGATTAAAATCGCCGGCGCGGCCGCCAGCACCGGCCCCACGCCGGGAATGATTTCAAGGGCGGCCGCGATAATCGCCAAAATCAAAGCGTAACGCACGCCCAAAAGCGAAAGGCCTATATAGACGCTGACGCCGATGACCAGAGACAAAAACAACTGTCCCTGAAGCCAGCGCCCCAATTTCCTTTGCGAGCGCAACCACAAATCAATGACGTAATCTTCCTGTTTTTTGGGAGCGACGAGCCGCAGGAAATTTTCAATGCCTTTTTCCTGCAGCGATAAATAAAAAGAAATGACGAAAATGGACATTACGGCGATAAAGCCGCCGAAAATCCGGCCGGAAACTTCAATAATGGATTCCCCGCCCGCCCGCAATCCGGAAGCCAAAACATTCAAGGATTTCCCCAGGTTTTCCAAAACGTCAAATCTTTTCAAAAGCTCCGATTCCCGTCGGATTTTTTCCAAAAGTTCCGGGAATTGGTTGGCAAGGATTTTGAATTCAGCCGCGAAAATCGGAATGATGAAATAAAAAATCAGCGCCAGAACGAAAATAAAAAGCAAGTAAATCATAATCACCCCCAGAAGTCGGGGAATTTTAAATTTGCCCAAAGTCCCGCACATCAAATCAACGGCCGAGGCGATAATCAGCGCGGCGAGAAAAATGGCGACGACCTGACGGATAAGATAAAGAAAAACCAGCCCCAGAATCACGAAAAAAATCTGCCAAAGGGTTTTTGAGGAAATTTCTATGACGCGCTCGTTCATATTTTTGGTTTAAGAAAACGCCTTGTTTAAAATCTTCGGGAACGGGCTTTTGTCCCTGAAAGGCCCTATCAGGGCCAAATTCAGTTTTTCGGGCCGGAAAATATCCCGCGCCAATTTCCGAATGCCGAAAGCCGAAACCCGTTCAATTTTACGGAAAATTTCTTTGAGCGTCAAGATTTTTTCCAGCGAAATTTCCTGCCCGCCCAAAAACACGGCCATCTCGTCGGAGGTTTCCATGTTCAAAACCATTCCGCCCCGGATATGGTCCTTGGCCTTTCTTAATTCCCTTTCGGGGATATTTTCTTCCTTTAGTCGCCGGTATTCTTTCAAAATCGCCGCCAGCGCTTCCGGAACGCGGCGGTTGTCAACGCCGGCCTGAGTCGTCAGATATCCGCAGTCCGAAGCCAGATGGCTGCCGGTCCTGACGTAATAAGCCGCGCCCATTTGATTGCGCAAAACGTCGAAAAGCCGGCTGGACAACCCGCCACCCAGAATCACGGACATTATTTCCAGGGCGTATTTCCGTTCGTCGAAATAATCGAAAGCCCGCACGCCAAGCGACAGATGGCTTTGGTCGGTTTTTTTGAAATGGACGAGCGCGACCGGCTTTTTTTGGCTTTCCGAGACGGGACTCGCCGATTTATGATTGCCGGTTTTTATGTTTTTAAAATATCTTTCTATTTTTTCGCGCGCCTCGGAAATGTTGACGGCGCCGGCCATCACCACCAGGGTGTTCCGGCTGACGTAGCGCTCGGCGATATAATTTAAAAAATCTTCGCGCCGGATTTTCAGGATGTTTTCTTTCCTGCCGGCGATGGACCAGCCGGCCGGCTGGTCGCCGTAGAGCAATTCATTGAAAAGTTCGGCCACGTGGCGCATCGGCTGGTCCAGATAAAGATTGATTTCCTCAACGATGACGCCCTTTTCCTTTTCGATTTCGGCCGGGTCAAGCTTGGAATTCAGGTAAATGTCGGAAATGACGTCCAGAACCAAATTTTGGTGGCGGCTGGCGACTTTGGCGAAAAAACCGGTGTATTCCTGCCCCGTGAAAGCGTTATACTCCCCGCCCACGCCGTCCAAGGCCGCGGAAATATCCAGGGGTCGGGGCCGCTTTCCGGTGCCCTTGAAACACATATGCTCCAAGAAATGGGAAATGCCGTTATTTTTTTTGTTTTCGTAGCGCGAACCGGCTTTCACCAACGCCAAAACCGTCGCCGTTTTAGTGTCTTTCATCGGCGCCACGATAATCCGCAAGCCGTTTTTGAGAGTGAATTTTTTATACCTCATTTTAATTTTTCCCGGATGACATCCGCCAAGCCCGTCGCTTTCGCCCTTTCCTGTTTCATCGTGTCACGGTCTCGCAAAGTGACGGTCTCGTCTTCCAGGGTTTGAAAATCAACGGTCACGCACCAGGGCGTGCCGATTTCGTCCTGGGAATAATAGCGCTTGCCGATATTGCCCCGGTCGTCCCAGACGGTCATAAAGTTGCGCCTCAATTCGCCGTAAATTGTCCGGGCTTTTTCAACGAGTCGCGGCTTGTTGGCAAGCAGGGGAAAAACCGCGACTTTGTAAGGCGCGAGTTGGGGCTTCAATTTCAAAACCACCCGGCCGTTTTCTTCGTTGTAAGAATCAATCAAGAAAAACAAACATGAACGGTCAACTCCGGCCGAGGTCTCAATATCCCAAGGCATGTATTCTTCCCTGGTTTCCGGGTCAAGATAAGCCAGCGGTTTGCCGGAATATTCCTGATGCCGACGCAAATCCCAGTCGCCCCGGTGATGGATGCCCATAAATTCGGCCCAGCCAAAAGGACTGTTGTATTCAATGTCCGTCGCAAGACGCGCGTAATGCGCGCGGTCGGTCGGTTCGTGGTCTTTGAACCGCAAATTGTCTTTTTTTATCCCCAGATTCAAATACCAATCCATCAGGTTCCTTTTCCAGTAATCAAACCATTTTTTGCCCTCCTCTTCGTCGGGCTTGATATAAAACTGGGTTTCCATCTGTTCGAACTCTCGGCTCCGGAAAGTGAAATTTCCCGGAGTGATTTCATTACGGAACGCTTTGCCTATCTGGGCGATGCCGAAAGGAATCTTGACCCGAGTCGAATCCAAAACATTGCGGAAATTAACCTGAACGCCGTTGGTGATTTCGCCTCTTAAAAATATTTCCGATTTCTCGCCCTCAATTATCCCCAAATACGCCTTGACCAGAAGATTGAACCGCCGAGGCTCCGTCCATTCCACCGTTTTGCCTTTGTGCTCTTTTTCGTGCATCCGAATATCCCCGGGATTGTCGGCCCGGAAACGTTGGTGGCAAGACTTGCACTCAATCAGCGGGTCGGAAAACGCCTCCGTATGGCCGGACGCCTCCCACGCTTTCGGATTCATCATAATGGCCGCGTCAACGCCGACCATATCGTCGCGCAACTGCACCATCTCTCGCCACCATAAATCTTTGATATTTTTTTTCAGTAGCGCGCCGAGCGGCCCGTAATCCCAAGTGCCCGAAAGCCCGCCGTAAATCTCCGAGCCGGGAAAAATGAAACCACGGCGCTTGCATAAAGATACTATTTTTTCCATTAAGTCCATAAATTTTCCATTATAGGGAAACCTGTTTTACAAAATTTTCATTTGGGGCCGGCCGAGTAACAAACATAGAATTTATCGTTTAAAATTTACGGGGATTCTTCGCTCCGCTCAGAATGACAAATGGAATAAGGCCGCGGGGTCCCCGGAGAAAATTTTGTAAAACAGGTTTCCCTCACTCGCTCACGATTCCCTGCTGGAAACTCACGGTCGCGTCATCGGGCAAATCGGAGCGGATTTTCGGCACCTTGCCAGACAAGTCGGCGCCGGTAAAAACATCTTGGCCGGAAAATTCGGTTTCGTCGATTACGCTGATGAGATTGCCGGCCTGCAACAGCGAAGGAATGGCCGCCACTTGAAAATAAACGCTGCGCGCCGGCGAAGTTATACCCGCGCCGGCCGGAAGCCGGCCGACGGACCAGACAACTTCCCCGGTCCGTTCGTTATAAACCGGCGGAACGGAGCCGAGCGGCGCCTTAGTGTCCCCGGTCCAGGAAATGCCGGCCGGAAGAACGGTTCGCAGGGTGACGTTTTCCGCGTCGTTGGCGGGATTGGATATGTGCCAATAAATAGCGTAAGTCGTCGCCTCTCCGACTCTCGGCGGCAAAGGCCCGGAATTCCTGATAATCCCCTGGGGGTCGCGAAAATAGGCCCGGGCCGAAACGCGCAATTCCGTACTGATTTTCGCCGCCACCTCGTCGGTCACCGAAATTTGTTTCATAGTAACGCCGAGATACGCCGGAACTGTCGGCGAAGTCAGGGTGGATTTTGCTTTTAAAACGAAATTTTTGTCGGCCGAAGAACTGACCGGATAATCGCCCCTTGCCTGAATCCTAAAGGTCACCTCGCCTTCCTCTCCCGGCTCCAAAACGTTGAAAGCCGGCCAACTGCCAGCATTCCAAACGATAGAGTTGTCGCGCGAAGAAAAAGAACCTCCGCTCACTTGGACCGTCCGGAAATCAAACATCGCGCCGGAAAGCTCGGTCCGTAAGACCACTTCCCTTAGGCCGACATCGCCGGTGTTTTTGTAGGCAATCCGGAAATCCAAAGATTCCCGGGGCTTGGCGACGTAATCCGTCGAATTATTGATGACCGAATTTAAAACCAAAGGCAGTCTGGCGATGGAAACCGAACTTGTCGTTTGCCGAAAAAC
Source organism: uncultured Candidatus Saccharibacteria bacterium (assembly GCA_964537645.1). Taxonomy (GTDB): domain Bacteria; phylum Patescibacteriota; class Minisyncoccia; order CAZICC01; family CAZICC01; genus CAZICC01. The sequence goes on from CAZICC010000022.1 coordinate 7,901, forward strand.
CAAAAGGTCGTTCCGCCGCCAAATGCCTATCCGGGCCTTGAATTCCCGAAATTGACTGACTTCTCCGGACATAATGCCTTTCATTTCTATTTTGCCTTCCGAATAAGCGCCCACGGTTCCCAAGAGCCAAACGTTTTCGCTCTGGGAAGGTTTGGGATTGGAATCAAAAAAAATGAAACTGTCCGGCCACTCAATCACAAGCCGGGAATCGGGAAAAGTGAAATCGGAATTGTTCCGGTAATTGACGGAAAAAACGAAAGGTTCGCCCGCGATAATCCGGTTGGGCAAGGCCAAATCAATGTTCAAAGTCAAGGCGGAAATAGCCACGTCCAGCGTCTCCTTGTTCTCCAGGCGGGAGCGCGGCAGGTTGGCCGGAGTGTAGCTTATGGAGGCCTCAATGCGCCTGGTAATCGGCGGTTCTCCGAATAGCATCAGCGAAAACGTCTCCTCGGCTTCGCTGCCGATGCCGACATTGCCCAGCGATTTTTTGACGAAAGGCAATCCGCCAACTGGCGGAATATCGGCGCCGTTCAAAATGACGACGCCCTGAGGATAGCGCAAGGTTACTTCCGCGTCTTTCAAGATGGTCCTGGTATTGTTTTTATAACGAAAAAGGTAAGTGGCGGTCTCCCCGGCCCTGACCTCTTTGGGGCCGAAAAAAGCTGTTTCCACCCGATTTTGGGGAAAATAAACGTACCAGAAATAAAGGCCGCCGCCGACCAAAATCAAAAACAAAGCGAATGAAAAAATTAGGACGAGGCGCCGCCAATTTCTGGGAGGCCGGACGGGCATTTTCGGCTTGGCCGGCGACGAGCCGGCGGCTTCGCGCTGCCAGGATTCAAACCGCGGCCCGACTTCTTCCGCCATTCGCTCTTCCTCTTTCCGCTTTTCAAATTCTTCGCGATATAATTTTTTCTCCAATTCTTCAAGAGGCATAATACTGACCAACAACTAACGACCGACAACTTACGACTGTCGTTAGTTGTAAGTCGTTAGTCGTTAGTTAATATTGTATCACGCTTGCGACAATTCTTTAAGGTAATCGTCCAAAAATTTGTCGCGCTGGCCCGCTTGCGCGACGAAAAAATCCGGCGCCGGCCAATAACCCAGAAGTTTCAAAAATTCTATCTTGAAAGCGAAAAATACCTCGCCGGCGCCGTCCGTTTCCTCAAGCCGGCCGAAAACCGAACGCAAAAGGTTCCAAAAATCCGGCTCCTTATGATGAAACGGCAAAAACTGGCTAAAAAGCTCGGAGGCGCGGCCGGCGATTTTTATCTTCTCCTCGCTCTTTTTTATACCGGGAAAATTTTCCAAAGTCAGCGCGGAAATCAAATTGCAGCGAAAGCTTTTGGAAATAGAAAGCATTAAATGACAATGGTTAAAATCCTCCAGGTGGCCGGCAAGCCGCGCTTTAATTTTTCGGATGCCTTTGGCCGCGGCTTCTATCTTGCCGTAGTCCCGCGTGAAAATCAAAAACCGCCGGTCCGCCTCGCCAATGTCTTCTTTTTTCAAAACAATGCCTTCGGTCTGATAAACGGTCATAAAAAGGTCGAAATTCAAAATTCAAAATTAATCTTATTTTCATCCATTATAACATTTATTTTCCTCCTCTGCCAAATACTTGACATTTTCCGCAGAACTGCTATGCTTCCGTCAGTCCCTATTGGGAACTTTTTTATATCCCTATGTCGCGCTTATTTGCCTCTAAAAACCGCTTATTTCGGGGCTCGGTGGCCGCCATCGCCATTTTCGGCCTGTTTTTGCCCATATCCCTGCCCCAATACGCCCTGGTTCCGGACAATAATGAACTTTGGACTTATTCCATTGACTGGACTTCGGCCGGAAACGGAATTTGGCTTGCCGCCGAGGCCAGCCCCGTATACCCACTTCGGCAAATCGCCGAAGGCGGCAAAGACGAAAGTCAGCCGAAGTTGTATTACGGGGCCAGCCAGGACGAAATAATTGAAAATGGCCCAGCCCGGGAAGGCGGCGCCGGCTTTTTCGCCGGCTTCGGACTCGTCGCCGGAAACGCCATCGTCAAAACCAATCCGCCTGTTGCCAAAAAACCGACGCAAAAAATAAATATCATCGTTACCGCCTATTCATCCACGCCCGACCAAACCGACGACACGCCCTTTATTACCGCTAGCAATAGCCGGGTCCGCGACGGCGTCGTGGCCAATAACTCCTTGCCTTTCGGCACCCGGGTAAAATTTCCCCGGCTTTTCGGCGAAAAAATATTCATCATTGAAGACCGGATGGCGCCCAAAAACAGCCATAAAGTCGACATTTGGATGCCCACCCGCCAAATGGCCCTGAATTTCGGAGTCAAACGCGCCGAAATGGAAATATTGTAAAGAATTGAAAAAAACAGCCCCGACGAATTGTCGGAGCTGTTTTTTATTTTAAGCGCCTGAGTTTATGGATGGCCGATTTCGCCAGACCGGCCGCTTCTTCGCTTTCGG
>CAZICC010000023.1:0-630 GCA_964537645.1 uncultured Candidatus Saccharibacteria bacterium
TTCAAGTCGAGCGGAGCCAAAATTTCGCCGGCGTATTTTTGCTGGAATCCAACTACCGCCGAAGCAATCCCTTCCGTAAAAATTTCCCTCGCCGCTATTTCCGTTTTAACTTTAAATCCTTCCTTGCTTAAAACAGATATAAGAGCGGAAACATCCGAACCCTTGTCTCCAATTTTTAAATTAGCGTTGAAATTGTAACACCATTGGACGGTCGCGCCTTGCTGGGCGGCTATCTGCGCCTGAAGCGCCCTAATCTGCTCTTGCAATTTCTGGATCAACGCCTGCAATTCTTCCACCGTAGCGGCCAAAGTCGGCTTAAAAACCCCTGTGATTGCCAAAAACATCAAGCCGATGACGCCGGCTAAAATCAATTTGTTTTTCATAAATTGCCAACTTCGCGTCTTCGACAATTTGAAATAATATTCTCGTTTCAAATCGAAAAACGCAAAAAGTTTTATTTGATTTTTATCTCCGACTATTTTATTTTATCACATCTTTGAAAAAAACAAAAAGATATCCACAAGCCAAATAATCGTCTAATTTTGCATATTTCCGCAAAAAACTTTATGATTAAAAATAACCAATGGGCAACATGCATATGAACGAAGATTTAATTTATCTCAACGCCTT
>CAZICC010000023.1:640-10067 GCA_964537645.1 uncultured Candidatus Saccharibacteria bacterium
TACGAATTTAAAATATTCGTTGATTTGGATATTTATTCGTAGATTAGGATAATACCTTTATGGATAACGACCTCATTTATCTCAACGCCTTCAATTTAATTCCCGGGGTAAGCCGGCCGAGGCTGCGCGAAATAAAGCGGCGGTTCGCGAATTTTAAAAACGCCTGGCAAAAAATTGACAGGGGCTTCCTGCTTGACGACAAAGACGCCGATTTCCTTGATAAAATCAAAAGGGCGAAATCAAAAATAGAACCGGAAAAAGAACTGGAAAAACTCCAAAAAGAAAACATTGACATCGTTGACTTGGAAGACCCGCGCTACCCCGATATCCTGAAACAAATTCCCGACGCGCCGTTTTGCTTTTATCTTAAAGGGAATCTGCCGACCGATTCCTATAATTTCGCCGTCGTCGGCACCCGAAACGCCACGCCCTACGGAAGACAGACGGCGGAATTTTTCGCCTCCTCGCTGGCGCGCCTCGGCATTACCATCGTAAGCGGCCTGGCTCTGGGAATTGACACGGAGGCCCACAAGGGCGCGCTCGCCGCGAGCGGAAAAACCGTCGCGGTCCTGGGCACGGGCCTGGACGATTCGTCAATTTACCCTCCTCAAAACAGGCGGCTGGCCAAAGAAATAATCGAAACCGGAGGGGCGCTCGTCAGCGAGTACCATTTCGGGAGCCAGCCGGAACAATACCATTTCCCGGAAAGAAACCGGATTATCTCCGGATTATCTTTGGGAATTCTGGTCGTTGAGGCGCCGGAAAAATCCGGGGCGCTCATTACCGCCAACCTCGCCCTTGAGCAAGGCCGGGAAGTTTTTGCCGCGCCGGGCGGAATTTTTTCAAAAAATTCGTCCGGTTCAAACGAACTTATCAAAAAAGGCGCCAAATTGACGACCAATATCACCGACATTCTGGAAGAGTTGAATTTGAAAATAGACGTCATCAACCCGGAAATCGGCAACGCCGATTCCGACTCCATCGACATTTCCAGCGAAGAAAAACGAATCCTGAATCTTATGGAGGCCGCGCCCCAGGATCTTGACAAAATAATCCAAAAATCTAAAATGCGCCCGCAGGACGCGATGTCGACCATCACCATGTTGGAAATAAAAGGCCTGATAAAAAACATGGGAGGAAACAACTACGTTAAAAAAATATCCTAGCCAATGAATACGTATCCGAATCCACGAATTAAAGAATTTCTTATTTTTATTTTATTCGTAAATTGGAATGGAAAATTCGTGGCATTCGGATAATACCCAATGAATCTCGTCATCGTTGAATCGCCGACCAAGGCCAAAACCATTGCCCGATTTTTGGATCGGGATTTTAAGATTGAATCTTCTTTCGGTCATATCCGCGATTTGCCCAAAAACGAATTGGGTGTTGACGTGGAGAAAAATTTCGAACCGAAATATATCGTTCCGCTCAAAGCCAGAAAAAACGTTTCCCTGCTCAAAAAGGCCGCGAAAGGAGCGCAAACCATAATTCTCGCCACCGACGAGGATCGCGAAGGAGAAGCGATTGCCTGGCACATAAACCAAATTCTCAATCCCGACGGGAAATCCGCCGTCAAACGCATTGTCTTCCATGAAATTACCGAAAAAGCCCTTAAAGAAGCGCTGGAAAAACCCCGCGTCATTGATTCGCGCCTCGTCGACGCCCAGCAGGCGCGCCGCATCCTGGACCGGCTCGTCGGCTACGAACTCTCGCCGTTTCTGTGGAAAAAAGTGGCCCGGGGGCTTTCGGCCGGCCGGGTCCAATCGGTGGCCACGCGCCTGATTTGCGAACGCGAAGAAGAAATTAAAAATTTTCTTTCTCAGGAATACTGGACGATTTCCGCGAAATTGCGGAAATCGGACGGCCCGGACGAATTTGAAGCGATTTTGCGCGAAATAAACGGAGAGGCGGTTCCGAAACCGGGAATCAAATCCAAGGCCGAAGCGAATAAAATACTGGGGGATCTTGAAAACGCGGAATATCTGGTGAAAAGCGTCGAAAAAAAAGAAATCGCCAGGCGTCCCTTGCCGCCGTTCACCACCAGTACCCTGCAACAGACCGCCTGGAGCCGCCTCCGTTTCTCGGCCAAACAGACCATGCGCGCCGCCCAGCAACTTTACGAGGGCGCGGGACTCGGCGACGAAGGGAGTGTCGGACTTATCACTTACATGAGGACCGATTCGCTCAACTTGTCGCGAGAATCAACCAATGAAGCGAAAAAATTCATAGAAAAAAACATTGGGCCTGCCTACGCGCTTCCGGAACCCCGATTTTTCAAAACCAAGGCCAAAGGAGCGCAAGAAGCCCATGAAGCCATCCGGCCGACGGAACCATTAAGGACGCCTGATTCCGTCAAAGAATTTCTGGAACCGCGCCAATACAAGCTTTACGACCTGATATGGCGCCGGTTCATCGCTTCGCAAATGGCCGAAGCCATTTTTGACGCAACCAGCGCCGCTATTGAAGCCGGGGGCTGCGTTTTTCAGGCCAGCGGCCTGAGCCGGAAATTTGACGGCTTTCTGAAAATTTGGCTTCAGAAAACCGAAGAAGCCATCCTGCCGAATTTGGCGCCGGGAGAAAAATTGCGCCTCCTGGAACTGAAACCGGAACAGCACTTTACCGATCCGCCGCCCCGCTATTCGGAAGCGACGCTGGTCAAAACCCTGGAAAAACTGGGTATCGGCCGGCCTTCCACCTACGCCCCCATCATCTCGGTCATCCAGGACCGCCGCTACGCCGAAAAAGACGAAAACAAAAAGTTCCGACCGACGGATATCGGTCTTTTGGTGAATAGCGTGATTTGCGATCATTTCCCCCAAATCGCTGATTACCAATTCACCGCCAAAATGGAAGAGGAGCTGGACGAAATAGCCGAAGGAAAAATCGGCTGGCGGGCGGTAATCGGAGAATTCTACGGCCCCTTCAAGAAAAACCTCCTGCAAAAAAGCAGGGAAGTTTCCAAAAAAGAACTGTCCGAGGAAACGTCCTCGGAAATTTGCGAAAAATGCGGCAAACCGATGGTCGTCAAATTCGGCCGATACGGCAAATTCCTGGCCTGTTCCGGTTTTCCCGAATGCAAAAATACCAGGCCCCTGGAAAAACCGGCGGCTCTGGGCGTAAAATGCCCGAAGTGTCTGGCTTCGCCAGATCCCGCGAAGCGGGACGCTCGGGGCGAAATCGTCGCCAAAAAAACCAAGCGCGGAAAAATATTTTACGGATGTTCGCGCTGGCCGGAATGCGATTTCGCGCTATGGGACAAACCCACGGGACAAACTTGTCCGAAATGCGGCTCGCTTTTGACTGAGAAAGGAAAACGAATCAAGTGTTCCAATAAGGAATGCGATTATATTGACATTCCGGAAAATCCGTCATAAAATTTCAAACAATCGGCTCTTTGACAAAAAACAAGGAGGATAAAAGATGCTGATCGCCACCGAGAAAAAAACCGTCTCGCTTGAAGATTATCTGAGCGGCACCAAACTGAAAGCCCTATTGAACGTCCTGACGGACGTCGTAATCGCCTGGCCCGACGAGGGCTCGCTGAATGTCAAATTTATCGCCACTCATGAAGAAACGACCATTATTTTCAACGGCGGCTATTCCGAGGCCCTGGAACTTTTGGAAAAATATCCCAATCTCGTCATCCGTCCGGAATCTCTGTCGGGCGTAAAAATCGCCTGGAAAAAAATAAAGGTGATTTTAAAAGACACAAGCAAAATGAACGCCCTGAAGCGGGTGGAAATAGAAGTGGAAAGCGAAGACATCGTAAAAACGAAAAAAACGGCGGCTGCCGCCCTTAAGTGCCTTGAAACCGCCTGAAGCCAAAACCCCGTTAGATAATCATCTAACGGGGTTTTACGTTATCTCATTTTTCTGATTTTTTCTGCTTTTGATTTTTTTTCGCCATCAACTACCCGGTTCAAATCCTTCAATAAATCGGCGAGTCCGACGCCGTGGATTTTGGCCGCGGCGCGCAAATTTTCAAATCCGGCGCCCATGCAGCCGAAGCAATGGAGCCCGCGCCTCAAAAATACCTCCATTGTTTCGGGATATTTGGAAATCACGTCGGCGATTGACATCCTGGCGCTTATCGCCGCTTTCTTGACGTTTTTTTTATTTTTCGCGGCCATCGATCATTAATTCCTTGCTTAACTCTTTTTCTTCTTTTTCGGCGCTTTTATCATGATTCGGCTCAACGATGTAATAAAGAAAAATCAATACTACCGAACCGATGACGGAAATGGCGCCGATTAAAATAAATAAAGCGTCAAAACCTAATCTGGCCGCCAAAATTCCTCCAAGAGCCGCCGTCACAGCCGAGCCGGCGCCGGCCGCCACCGAATCAAAACTCCATTCGTAACCTTCCTGACCCTTGTCAATGTGTCGGGTGAACATTCCGAACCAGCCCGGAAGCCGCAACGAATAGCCTAAGCCAAAAAACGCCTGAATCAAATAAATATGCCAGATTTTATCGCTCAAAAGATAAAAAAAGGGGACGGCCGAAATTGCAATGGAACCGAAAATCATAAAATAAAAATCGTCCTTTTCCGACTTGGTCCGATCAACGAAACGAGCTATCGGCAGGCGCGTTAAGACCGCCGTCAACCAATAGAAAGCCGCCGCGTAGCCAACCGTTTCTATGGTTCCGCCCTGGATTTTATCGGTAATAAAAAGCGCGAAAATCGGCGCCACGAAACCAAAAGCAGAAGTAACAACGATATCCGATAAAATCAGGATTTTTATGATTTTATTAATCGGCAAGAAAAGGGTTTTTGTATTCATAAATTTAAATTGGCAGCAAAAATAAAACGTGTTTCATTTCACTTTTAAAATAAAATCGCCGTCCGCAACGCTAATCCCAACTTCGTTCCCGCGCGACAGTTCCCCGCGCAAAATCTTATCGGCAATCGCGTCCCGGATTTTTTCCCGGATGACGCCGCGTAATGGCCGGGCGCCGAAAACCGGATCCCAGCCGAGTTCCGCCAGTTTATCGGATACGCCTTCGCTGAAAAAAAGGTTGATTCCCCTGGTTTGAGCCACTTGCTTGGCTATGCTTTTGAGTTGAAGGGTGGCGATTTTTCGGATGTCTCCCCTGGAGAGGTCTTTGAAGGCCACTATGTCGTCGAATCTGTTCAAAAGTTCCGGCCGGAAATATTCGGTCAGCCGCTTTTTTATCAAGTCGCTGACCTCCGCGATTGTCTTGCCTTTCTCCAGTTCCGATTTTATCAAATCCGAATGGGCGTTGGAAGTGGCGATTATTATGGCGTTGGCGAAGTCAACGACATTGCCCAAATTGTCGGTCAGGCGGCCGTCGTCAAAAACCGCCAAAAACAAATTTAAAACGTCGGGATGGGCTTTTTCAAATTCGTCCAACAAAATCAAGGTATAGGGATTGTTCTTAACGACTTCGGTCAAAGCGCCTCCGCTTTCCACCTCAGGCGAACCGATAAACCGAAAAATGCTTTTTTTGTCCTGGTACTCCGACATATCAAAACGGACCATCGCTTCCTCGGAGCCGAAATAAATCTCCGCGAGTGTTTTGGCAAGTTCCGTTTTACCCACGCCGGTCGGCCCGATGAAAAGAAAGGAAGCAATCGGCCCTTTGGCGCGCGACATTCCGGCGCGGTACTGGCGGACGGCTGAAGCCACGGCCCTGACCGCTTCCTCCTGGTCAATCAGGCGCTGGTGAATTTTATCCTCCAAGACCAGCAATCTTTCCGCTTCCTCGCCGACGGCCGCCGCCACGGGAATATTCGTTTTTCGGGAAACCAAATCAACTATATCCGAATCCTTTACCACTTTACCTTTTTTCTTCTTGATTATCTCAACGGCTTCCTTAATCAGGTCGTCGGCGGACGAAGGCAAGAGTTTCGGCCGCAAATAACGGCGGGCCAACTCCACGGCTTTTTTTACGGCGAAATAGCCGATTTTTATCCCCGATTTTTTTTCAATGAGAATCGCCTCGAAGGAAATAAGTTGAACCGCTTCCTCTTCACTGATTTCCCCGACCCGGATGACTTCAAAATTGCCGGCAATATCCGACCGGGGCTCGATAAAGCGCCGGAAATCCGCCGGCGTCGTAGAGCCGATTACCTGAAAAGCGCTGGCGTCAAGCACCGGCTCCAGAAGATCGGCGGCCGAAATGTATTCCTTGCCCGAAGTTTTGGTCATATTGTGAAAATCGGGGATGTAAAGAATGATGTTTTGCGAATTCATGATTTCGTCAACGATAGACTTGACCCTTTGCTGGAGTTCTCCCAGGGTCTCGACGCCTGCCACCAAGTCGCCGATATTCAAAGCCACCAGCCGCTTGTCAAAAAGTTTGGCCGGAACGTTATCGCGGCTTATCAGGAACGCGATGTGGGCGACAATGGTGTCCTTGCCCGCGCCCGGCTCGCCGACAAACAAAATATTATTTTTATGGTCGCGGGTCAAAATGTTGACGGCTCTTTCCGTTTCGTTTTGATGGCCCACCAAAAAGCCTATGGCGCCGGCGTAAGCCAAATCGGTGTAATCCATGCTAAATCCGTCAAGAACGGGCGTGGGCCGGGCGGTCCAGGCGCGGTTCATCACCCGGTGTTCGATTCTGCGGCGCCTCTCAAAAAAACCGGAAAATTGCTGGACAAAGGAAGCCGGAAGAATGCCCCAGGTCTTCAGATTTTTTTTCAACCGGAGGATTATGAGCGCGTTCCGGACATCGGCGTAATTCAGGTTAAGGGCGACGAAAATCCGCGCCAATTCGGCTTTATTCGAAGAAAAGAGGGCCAAAAACAAATCTTCAACGCCGACGCTTTCCTGATTGAGCCAAAGCGCTTCATTGAAGGCCGCCAAAGCCGTCTCGTTGAAAAAATCCGAATAATCGCCGACGCGTTCCGTTGACGCCGGCTTTTGAAGGCCGGCTTTGACCAAGCCGTCAATTTTTTTTTCGTCAACTTCCAGTCGGCTTAAAATATCGGAAACTATCCAAAAATCTTTTAAAACCGCGAGTAAATGGAGTCCTGACGGCGGATATTTAAGTTTCCCCGAGAAATCTTTCGTTTTTTCCAGCACCAGTTTGGCCTCGGGCGTGAAACAGGCCGCGACGTTGCCTCGCCTCTTTTTCAAAAACCGTTCAAGAGAATAATCGGCCCGTCCCCGGCGGACAACCAAACGGTCGACCAGAAAAGCCGCCAAAATCATGCCAACCCAAAAAAGAGACTGCGAGGGTCTGGGCGGAAAAATGAAAATCAAAACGGCGAGCGTCAAAGAAATGTAAATCAAGATGACGGCGCCCCTGAACAAAGTCCGCAAAAAAACCGGCGCCGACATCATCGGGTCGCGGTAATAAAATTCCGTTTTGGCCTTGTTTTTCCCGGCTAAAACCATGGCAGAAAGAAAAGATAAGGAATTTGTTTTGATAAAATTTTCTCCGGGGACCCCACGGCCTTTGTTTTTTTTATTATTCCAGGTAAAACGAGAAAAAAGTTCTAAATTCTTATGTTGTGTTTTGAATTTATTATCCGGCCGGCCCCAAATGAAAATTTTATCAAAACAAATTCCTTAGACAAAAAAAGAAAAAATCAAAAAACGATAATTGTTAAAGTGGGGTAAAAAATTTTGACGAAAAAATAAACCGGAATGGCGGCCCAGGCGAAATAAACGACGGCGCTGACGCCGAAGACAACCAAAGTTCCGGCGCCGCCAACGACGATTCGGCCGGTGCGGAAAATGAAACCGAGAATGTAGCCGATAGCGGTGTAATCCTGGTAAAGCGGCTGGAACCAATGGCGCAAAGTCGGCCGGAAAGCGATAAACCGGTCCCAGGTTTTGAAAATCACGTAAATCCGCCGCCAGAAAGCGTAAAAACCGCCGATGTACCAATCATAAAAAAACTGGTGAATGGCCAAGAAAAAGCGGTAAATTAAATAAGGAAAAATCTCCAGCATGCCCATATTATAACAAAAAAATGCCAAGATGACATGGGCCTCAAATCTCTAATCTCAAAACTCTAATCTCTAAACAATTTCAAGCATCAAAATCTAAAAATTTAAATTTTTGAGATTTGAATTTTGGATTTGTTTAGAATTTAGAGATTAGGATTTGGAGGTTAAAAGCGATGTTGGTTAAAACAAACTCTTCTGGGACGCCAATTCCTCCCTCTCCTTTTCGCCGAAAATTTTCACCTTGCCGTATTCGCCGTCAAAACCCGGCTCCACTTTCAAGTTGCCTTCCCTGACCCGGGAAATGCCCTCGGCGATTTCCGGCAAGGTTCCGGATTTCAACTGCGACATTTCCGTGTCAATCAAAACCGCGAACTCGCTGCCGAATTTTTCAATAATATTTTTATATTCCTCTTTGACTTTTTTAGAGACGACTCCCAGACCGAAGGCCTCGCCGATTATTTCCTCCAGGGGAACCAGGCTTTTGTAGGGAACGGCTTTTTCCGGCTTGAAGCCGTTTGGCCGGTCGGCCAGCTCGTCCACCCTGTACATCACGCCCATAGTCAACTTGCGGCCGCAAGCCGGACAAATTCCTTTATGTTTTTTGGTTTCCTCCGGCGAAAACCGGATTTTGCAAAGCCGGTGGCCGTCGTAATGATATTTCCCCTCTTCGGGAAAAAATTCCACGGTGTAAAGGAATTTCTCCGGGTCGCGCGATTTTATCGCTTCAATAATGCCCCGGTAAGACAATTCGCAGTCAAAAACATTGGCTTCCCGGCCGATGCGCCGAGGCGAATGCGAATCGGAATTGGAAATCAGGGCGATTTTATCCAGCCTGGAAAAACGCCAGTTCATCGCCGGGTCCGAAGAAAGGCCGGTTTCAATGGCGAAAATCTTCGAGGAAAATTCCTCAAAGCAATCTTCCAAAGAATCAAAGCCGGACATTGAGCCGAAAACCGAAAACCAGGGCGTCCAGGCGTGCGCCGGAATCAAAACGCAGTCCGGCGAAACGTTAAAAACAATTCTTGCCAGATCTCTGCAGTCAAGTCCCAGAATCGGCCGGCCGTCGGATTTTAAATTGCCTATCCAGCCAAGTTGGACATTGATTTTCTCCGCCGCTTCCAAAGATGGCGAGAAAATAATGTTGTGAACGCGGCGGGTCTTGCCGCCCTTGGAATAAATGCTGGAAATTTCCGCGGTCAGAATAAAGCGGGTGCCGTTTTCCTCGCTCTTCCTTTTATACAGCCCCGGCTCGGCCGGCTCAAGCTTGTCTTTGATTTCCTTCAACCATTGCGGATGGGTGAAATCGCCGGTGCCCAGCGCTTTAATGCCTTTGATTTTGGCCCACTTGTCCAAATTGTCCAAATCGGTTTCCTTGGAAGTGGCCCGGGAATATTTGGAATGGATATGAAAATCGGCGATAATGCGCATACTCCGAAATTATACGCCACTTTTTGAAAACAGAAAAGTTGACTGGCTGTTCCGATTTTGTTTAAATTAAATCG
>CAZICC010000024.1:0-9995 GCA_964537645.1 uncultured Candidatus Saccharibacteria bacterium
AATCCCGGCGAAACCCGGCATCCCCGCTCCCTCGGCCTTTTGGCCTCGGTCAAATTCGAAATTCGAATATCGAATTTCGAAACAAATCCAAAATAAAATTAGAAAATTTTAAAATTTCGAAATTGTTTCGGATTTCGAATTTAGAATTTCGGATTTTTTTCGTGAGACAAAGACCGCATTTCTTTTGCCGCTTCCCGTTTTCTTATCAGATCCCTTTTATCGTATTTCTTGCGGGCGCGCGCCAAGGCGAATTCAATTTTCAGTTTGCCGTGGTCTTTAGTATACACCCGAATCGGAACCATTGTCAACCCCTTGGATTTGCCGATAAGTCCCTTTATTTCCGATGATTTGAGCAAAAGTTTGCGGGTCCTCCTCGGTTCGTAAAAAGCCGGCGCGTTTTTCGGCTGGTAAGGAGGGATAAAAGCGTTCAGCAAAAAAACTTCGCCGTTCCTGAGCGTCACGTAAGAGCCGGTTAAATCAATGTGCCCGGTTTTAACCGCCTTCACTTCAAAACCGTGGAGCTTCAGGCCGGCTTCGTATTTCTCCAGGACTTCGTAGTCAAAAAGGGCACGTTTGTTCTCGACGTATATTCGCATAAAAAACGGGTTTACTCGGATACCAAACAAAATTACTCGGAAAATTTTCCGCGGCTATCCGTCCGATATCCGCGATCTTCCGTCAGAATTATTTTCCCAAATTAAAAATCAGCATTTCCAAGCCCGCTTTTTTATCTATTTTTCCGGTTTTTATCATAAAATCGGTTTCCACGATTTTCTTGAACTTATCCTTCAAGTCGGCCAGGGTGAAATGGCGGCTTTGATTCAAAACTTTCTGGAAAACAAACGGATGAAACCCCAGCGAAGCGGCGGAAACCGCGCGGCCGCCCTGTTCCGCAATCCCGCCCTTGCGCAAAATTGCGGAGTCCTTCGCGACTTCAATAGAAGAACACAAAGAAAGCAGGCGGCGGAAATGACCGGCAACCATTCCCAAAATCTCAAGTTCGTCGCGGCCGGTCCTGGTCTCTCTGTAAAGAAACGACAAGGCCGTTCTCCGGTCCTTACGGCCCAAGGCGTCAATCAGGTCAAAAATATTGGAATTGAACTCGGCGGCGACGAGCGTTTTCGCGTCCGCGAGCTCGATAACCCCGCCATTCTTGTAGGCAACCAACTTGTCCAGTTCCTGACTGAGGCGCCACAGGTCGTTTCCGGCGCCGGAAGCCAGCAATTCCAGGGCCGCCCGGGAAATTTTCCCTCCCCGCGCCTCCGCCTCGCGCGAAATCCAGGCCTTGAGCTGACGCGGATTGAGTTTTTCAAATTTCTGCGAAAACGCCGGCTTTGCCGTCAGGATTTTGAAAAGCGGCGACTTTCCGCCATCACTCCCCATTTCTCCCTCCCAAAAAATCAAGAGGTTATGCCGGTCGTCGGCGAGTTTTTTCGACGCGATGAATTTCCCCGCCTCATCGGCGATTTTCGGGCCGGCGCCGAAAACATTTTCCAGGACGATTATTTTTTTCGCCTCAAAAATGGAAATTCTTTCAACGGCTTCTTTCAATTTCAACAAGTCAAAATCCTCGCCGCTTACGCGGTAAACGTTAAAACCGCCGGCGCCAGCCGAAGCGGCGGTTTTTTTGGCGACGATTTCATTCAGTTTGCGGCGCGAAAGGAAAGTTTCCGGGCCGTAAAGAAAAATTATCATTTTTGACTTGCGACTTATGACTCACGACTAACAACAAATGATAAAAAGTTGTTGGTTGTCAGTCGTTGGTCGTTAGTCATGTTTGGCACTGCGGGCAATAATGGGCCGACCTTCCTCCGATTTTAACTCTTTTTATCGTCGTCTTGCAACGGGGGCACGGCTCGCCTGCGCGCCGGTAAACTTTTCTCGCGAAAGTGTAACGACCCTCCCTTCCGGCCGGATCCCGGAAATCCGAAACGGAAGTCCCGCGGAGTCGTATCGCTTTTTTTAAAATCGCTTTCATCGCGAAGAAAATCTTTTCCAGTTCTTGGCGCGAAAGTTTATCCGCCTTCTTCAGGGGAGAAATTTTCGCCTCCCACAAAATCTCGTCCGAATAAATATTGCCTATGCCGGCAATGACGTTCTGGTCCATCAGAACCTGCTTAATCGGCCGCTTTTCTTTTTCCATTAAATTCCGGAATATTGAAATATCCAAATTTTTATCCAGCGGTTCCGGCCCGAGCCCGGCCAAATCCGGCAGATTCTCAATGACCTCGCGGGGACCGGCCATCACCTTGGCGAATTTCCGCAGGTCGGAAAGGGCGAGTTCTTTACCGCCGGACAAATAAAGAATCAAATGTATGTGCTCGTTGACTTTTTCCCGGAGCGGCCCCTTGAGTAAACTGGCCGGCTTGTTTTTGTCTATCTTCCATTTACCCAACAGCATGTGTCCGGTCATTTTCTGATGGATAAGCAAAAGGTGGTCGCCGCTCAAATCAATCAAAATATTCTTCGCCCGGCGGCGCACGCCGGTAATTTTTCTGCCCATGACAGTTTCTTTGAATTCCCGCTGGCTCCTGGGCAATTTGAATTGTTTTTTCCAGTCATACCAAATATCCTGGATCGTAAGACCCAGGATATTTTTCTTCAAATCGCCGATTATGGTTTCAACTTCCGGAAGTTCTGGCATACCAATCCCGCTCTTTTGGTTTTATCAGAAAATTATAACGCGGGCAGTCAATTTCAGGTCGGATAAATTATCGATGGTTTTTCGCCGGCGGGAACGTTTCCCGGCGAGCTCGCCGGTCTTTCGGAAATGCCCAAAACCATTTTAATCTTCGCCACGATTTCTCCGGGTGTGAAATGCGCCTTAATCATATAATCCCGGGCTCCCAGTTGAAAACCGCGCTCAATATCCTCTTTGGCGCCGAGATTCGTCAGCATAATGACCGGGATTTTGGCGGTTTGCGGATCTTCTTTTAACCGTTTCAAAACCTCAAAGCCGTCAACCGCCGGCAATATTATGTCCAACAAAACCAGATCGGGGCGTTCGTCAAATATTTTTTTCACCGCCTCTTCGCCGTCAAAAGCGCGCACGACCGAAAAGCCTTCTTTTTCAAGCTTGGCGGACATCAATCCTCCCAAAAACTGGTCATCTTCGACTAAAACTATTTTTTTCGGCATACGTAATTATTTTAACTTAAACCGGCGATTTTATCAATGTGGATAAATAATATTTAAAATTCGTCGCCCGGCTCTTCGGCTTCGGGTATCATTTTCGCCTCCGTGGGCAAAATGAAATAAAAGGCGCTTCCCACTCCTTCTTCCGATTCGGCCCAAACTTTTCCCCCGTGCCTCCTGACGATATTTTTGACGATGAAAAGGCCCAATCCAGAACCCTCGGTTTCCAGCCGCACCACGTTGGAGCCGCGGAAAAATTTGGAAAATAAGCGGTCCATTTGGTTGGCCGGGATGCCCACTCCCGAATCTTTGACCGCCACCTTGATGTAATCGCCTTCTTTCCCGGCCTCAACCGCCACCCAGCCGCCTTTCCGATTGTATTTGATGGCGTTGGAAAGCAAATTCTGCAACGCCAAATAAATTTTTTGGGGATCAACTTTTATTTGCGGGAGGACAACCGACGGCTTGTTGAAAATCAAGCTTATTTCCCGCTGGACCGCGGCCAATTTATTGTCTTCCATCACCCGTTCTATCAATTCGACTATGTCGGTCGGCGCGAATTCGTATCCGAATTTTCCTTCCTCTATTTTGGCCACGTCCAGAAGGTCGCCGACCAATTTAATGAGATGGGCGCTGACCTCAACCCCGTCTTTGACGTAAGACGTTTGTTCTTCGTTGAGCGAACCGACCTCTCCGGCGAGCAACGTCTGAAAAGTCCATTTCACGGCCGCCAAAGGCGTGCGCATCTGATGGGCGGCGATAGTGATAAATTCGGATTTCATCCGGGAAATGGCCCGCTCCCGGGAAATGTCATGGATGATTTTCAGGTAGCCGGACGGCCGGCCGCCGGGGTCGATGATGGGATTAGTGGTGATTTGCAACTCCAATTCTTTCGGCTCCGTAAAACTCACTTCCATCACTTCCGGATACTGCGCGGTGATTCTTTTGACCTTGGAAGCGAGAGAAGGAAAAATCGCTTGGACAAGCAGTTTTAATCTCGGATCCTGCCGCATTTCCGGCTTTATGGCCTTGCCCAGAATATCCTCTCGTCTGACATCCAATATTTCCTCGGCCTTGCTGTTAATGAGCAAAATCCGAAAATAAATGTCGTAAACAATCAAGCCGTCGGTAAGACGGGAAATGATGCCGAAAATCTGGTTCCTTTCCCGACGAATCACTTCTTCGGCCCGGGTCAAAGAAATGATGTTGAAAATCATCAAGAAAAACAAAATCAAAACCGAAACCGAAATCGTCAAAACGGCGATTCCCGGCATCCAAAGAATATTGAAGAACATGATAGTGATCAAAAAAACAAACAAAGCCCAATTTTTTTTGAGATTCAAAAGCCGGAGATTTTCCTGAAATTTTCGCGAAAAGTTCGCCACGGTAAATTCAAAATTCAAAAGGTAAAATGCAAATTTGGCTTGACTTTCTGTTTTTTTCGCCCGAGGCGGCGCGCCCGCCTTCGCCAGCGAAGCGGACTGACGGGGATCCGCCTTTGGCGGAGATTTTCGGCTTAAATCGCCCTCAATTCTCCCCAATTCCTGCCCGTTTTCACGTCTACGACAACGGGAACGGCCAATTTAAACGCGCTCTCCATTGTTTCCTTGAGCCGCCTGGCCGTTGACTCAATTATATCATCCTTCATCTCAAAAACCAATTCGTCGTGAACCTGCAGAACCATCTTTAAATTGCCCGCGTCCAGGTCGGAACGGAAACGCTTTTCTATCCCAATCATCGCCATTTTAATGATATCGGCCGCCAAGCCCTGAATCGGCATATTGACGGCCATTCGTTCGGCCTCGGACCTCAGGCGAAAATTGGGCGAATGGATTTCCGCGAGGTATCGCCGCCGGCCCGTCAATGTCTGCGCGTAACCGTTTTCGCAAGCGAACCTCTTCGTCTCTTCAATAAAATCTTTAACGCCTATGAAATCGCGGAAATATTCGGCGATGAAATTTTTGGCTTCTTCAACGCTGATGCCGGCCGCCTCGCCGAATCCCTGGGCCGACATCCCGTAAAGAACCCCGAAATTGAGCGTTTTCGCGTGGCGGCGCATTTCGGCCGTGACCCCGGCCGGAGAAACGTTGTTGATTTCCGCGGCGGTGGCCGAATGGATGTCGCCGCCTTCGCGGAAAATTTTCATCATTTTTTCGTCTCGCGCCAGATGGGCGGCGACGCGCAATTCAATCTGGGAATAATCACAAGAAACCAGCGAATAGCCGTCATCGGCGATAAATGCCTTGCGGATTTCCTTCCCCCATTCGCCCCTGGCGGGAATATTCTGTAAATTGGGGGAATCGGAGGCCAGGCGGCCGGTGGCCGTGCCGGCCTGGTTGAAAACGGCGTGAATCCGGCCGGTTTCGCGGTCCGCTAAAACCGGCAAAACGTCAATGTAAGTGTTTTTCAATTTTACCAGCTCCCGGAACTCCAAAATCAGGCCTATCAAAGGATGGAGGCGCCGAAGCTTTAAAAGTTCCGAGGCCTGGGTGGAAATTTCCCCGCCGGGCGTTTTTCGGATTCCTTTGGTTTCAATTTTCAGTTTTTTGAACAGTATCTCGCCGATCTGCCGGGGCGAATTGATGTTGAAAGTCGCGCCCGCGCTGCCGTAAATTTTTTCTTCCAGGATTTTTATCTTTTTTGTTAATTCAGAAGACAATCTTGAAAAGCGGGCTTCGTCTATCTTCACGCCAACCCGCTCCATCCGGGCCAGAACCGGAATCAAAGGCATCTCAATTTCGCGAAATACCTTATCTATTCCGGCTTCCCGTATTTTCCGCGCGAGAGACGCCCTGATTTTCGCGCAATAGCCCAGTTCCGCGGCGGCTCTTGTTTTGTCGTCAACGGCAGCCGGCATTTCCTCGCCCAATTCCCGGAAAACGATTTTTTGCAAAGGATAACCCCGCTCCCCCGGACCAAGCAGATACGCGGCGACAAGCGCGTCAAAATCCAGGCCGCCGAGTTCCACGTTTTTTAGCGCCAGAACCTCGCAAACGGATTTCAAATCGTATCCGAATTTCTTTGTTTCCCCGTCTTCCAAAACGGGTTTCAAAAGCGCCAGAAACTGGCCGGAAAAATGAAAAACGCGCCCGTCTCCGAAAACGAAAATTCCCGGCGCGTCGCTTTTGCGCCAATCGGCGGCGCCGGCGCTGACTCCGATTTCTTTTTGACCTTCCAAAAGTTTAACGATTTTTTTCGCTTCTTTTCGGCTTTGAACTTCTTCCGCTTTCGGCCCGGACGCTTTTGGACCCGCCGCCCCCGCGACGGGACCGAAATCCGCCAGCCGGCCGATTAAACTGTAAAATCCGAGGTTCCGGAAAACCCGGCTGATTTTTCCGGCGTCAGGCCGGCCCATTCGCGATTTTTCCAAATCAAAACCAATCGGCGCGTCCAGGCGCAAAGTCGCCAATTTCTTGCTGAACAGCGCCTGTTCCCTGTTTTTCAAGATGATTTCGGCCAGTTTTTTCCCGCCGCGGACGAATTCCAGCGATTCCCCTTTTTCCAGCGCCTGATACAATTTCTCAACGGAGCCGAAACGCCTTATCAGCTCCAGGGCGGTTTTTTCGCCCACCCCGGCCACTCCCGGAATGTTGTCGGAAACATCGCCTTTCAGGCCTTTATAGTCGTTCAACTGGCCGGGTTTCAGTCCTTCAAATTTTTCTCGCACGGCTTTTTCGTCGTAAATCGCGATGTCGGAAACGCCTTTGCGCATGCCATAAACCGCCGTGTTTTCGTCCACCAGCTGCAAAGTGTCCGTGTCGCCGGTGACGATGATGGTTTTGACGCCGGCTTTCCTTCCGGCCAAAGAAGCGGCGGTGGCGATGATGTCGTCGGCTTCAAACCCGGCCTTTTCGTAAACCGGGATGCCGAAAGCGTCCAAAACCTCCTTGATTTTGGGAATCTGCGAATACAATTCTTCGGGCGCTTTTTTGCGGGTGGCCTTGTATTCCTTATATTCTTCGTGGCGGAAAGTCGGCTTGGGCAAATCAAAAGCCGCCGCGACGTAATCAGGCTTCAATTCTTTCAACATTTTCAGCAAAACCGTCGTAAATCCGTAGACCGCGTTGACGATTTCGCCCGAAGGCGCGGTGAGCGGCGGCAGGGCGTGGAACGAACGGTGTATCAGGGCGTTGGCGTCAATGAGAACAAGGGTTTTCAAATTCAAACTTGCGACTTACAACTTACGACTTACAACGGCTGTTTGTCGTCAGTTATCAGTCGTCATTATTATTTTCCGTTTGTTCTTATCCAACCATTTAAACTCCATCCAGATAGCGGATTTGGGTAGGATTTTTTTAATTCTTTCGGCCCATTCAATGACGACGATATTTTGAGGGTCGGAAATCGCGTCCCTGAAACCCAAATCAATAATCTCTTTGGGGCTATCAATGCGATAACAATCAATATGATAAAGATATCTAAAATTTATTTGGGATTTGGGATTTGGGATTTTGAATTTTTTGAGAATCACGAAAGTCGGGCTCAAAATTTTTTCCCTGACGCCCAAACCTTTGGCGAAGCCCTGAATGAAAGTGGTTTTTCCGGCGCCGAGATCGCCGGATAACGCCAAAACCGCGGCCTGGCGCCTTTGAATACTCGGAAATCGACCGGCTAAAATTTCTTTGGCGAGAAAAGCGGCGACCTTTTGGGTTTCCCGGCTGTTTTTGGCGATTATTTTCATCTTCTTTATTCTATATTCTATCAGAAAAATCCTTAAATTGAAATTTCAAAAAGTTTGTCAAAAACCCGCCGCCGGGATACAATTATTTCTGTTGCCCCCGAGGCGGCAATTGTCCAGAGGGGGCCATCCGATGCCCGACAAATATCACCTAAAAACCGGCCAGTCCGCGGACCTCGCGAACGCTTCCGAGCGCCGGATTTATCGTTTTTTTGAAATACTGCCCGGAACCCTCGCCTGGACAACTTTGGCGCTGATCGTCCTGCTGTCGTGGCAGACGCCGGTTTTCATCGCCATTTTCATCATTATTTTTGACATTTACTGGCTTTTGAAAACCGTTTTTCTTTCTTTCCATCTGCGCTCCACTTTTTCCAAACTGCGCCGGAACCAGAAAATTGACTGGATAAAAAAACTAAACGACCTGCGACTAACAACTAACAACGAGAAAAACGTCATTGGTCGTCAGTCGTTAGTCGTTAGTCATTGGAGAGACGTTTACCATTTGGTTATTTTCCCATTTTACAAAGAAGGGCCGGAAATCATCAGGGGAACTTTTGAATCGCTGGTTAAATCCGGCTATCCATCGGAAAAACTTATCGTGGTGCTGGCCGCCGAACAGCGCGCCGGCGAAGAAGCGCAAAAAACCGCCGCGGCAATCCAAAAAGAATTCGCCGACAAATTTTTCCGCTTTCTCGTCACCGTCCACCCGGCCGACATTGAAGGAGAAATTCCCGGCAAGGGTTCCAACGAAACCTGGGCCGGCAGGCAGGCGAAAGAAAAAATAATTGACCCGCTGGGGATTCCTTACGAAAACGTCGTCGTTTCAGTTTTTGACGTTGACACCAGGGTAACGCCCGGATTTTTCGGCTGCCTTTCCTACCATTATCTGACCTGCGAAAAACCCCTGCGCTCCTCTTTCCAGCCCGTGCCTTTTTTCACCAACAACATCTGGGAGGCGCCGGCCGTCGCCCGGGTAATTTCCTTTTCGGCCACTTTTTGGCATATGATGCAACAGGCCCGTCCGGAACGGCTGACCACATTTTCTTCCCATTCAATGGGTTTCAAGCCCTTGGTTGACGTTGATTTCTGGCAGACCAATATCGTTTCCGAGGACTCCCGGATTTTCTGGCAGTGCTTCCTGCGTTTTGACGGCGATTGGCGGGTGGTGCCGCTCAACTATTCTATCTCCATGGACGCCAACATGGCTCCGACTCTCGGCCGGACGCTCATCAACCAGTATAAACAACAGCGCCGCTGGGGATGGGGCGCCGAGAATATTCCCTACCTTCTTTTCGGACTGTTGAAAAACAAGGCCATTGGTTTCGGGAAAAAATTGTATTGGGCCTTCAGCTACGTTGAAGGTTTTCATTCCTGGTCCACCAACGCCATCATCATCTTCCTGCTCGGCTGGCTGCCCTTGATGCTCGGCGGAGCGGAATTCAACGTCACGCTGCTTTCCTACAACCTGCCGAAAATCACCCGCTGGATTATGACCTTCGCGATGGTCGGCATGGTTTCTTCGGCCGTGCTCTCCATTTTTCTCCTTCCTCCCCGGCCGCCGAAATACGGAAAATACAAAGTAATCTTGATGGTTCTGCAATGGTTCCTCCTGCCTTTGACCATTATCGTTTTCGGCTGTTTCCCGGGACTGGAAGCCCAGACCCGGCTCGCGCTTGGAGGCAAATATCGCCTCGGATTCTGGGTAACGCCGAAGCATCGCGAATCTTGATTCAATTCAAAATTCAAAAGTTAAAGTCAAAATCCAAAACTGATTTTAAAAAACTTTTGACTTTTGATTTTTGACTTTTGATTTTTCATTCAAAGTGTATCCGCCTTTTGAATTCCGATATCCTCGCTTTGAGCGGAGGATATTTTTTCAGTTCCGGGTCTTCGTCAAGCAGACGGCCGGCCTCGCGCCTCGCCGCCTCTATCAAAAACACGTCCGCGAGGGAAGACATAATCAAATCGGGCAGGCCCGACTGACGGATGCCGTAAAAGTCGCCCGGGCCGCGCAGCGCCAAATCTTTTTCGGCCAATTCAAACCCGTTTTCGCATTTTTGGAGGGCCTTGAGCCGCTCATTGGCCAATTTTGAAGCGGAGCCGATAAAAAGGAAACAATGCGATTGGCGCGTTCCCCGGCCGACCCGGCCCCGGAACTGGTGAAGCTGGGCCAGGCCGAAAC
>CAZICC010000025.1:0-9806 GCA_964537645.1 uncultured Candidatus Saccharibacteria bacterium
TGGTGGACTTCCGGCGACGTCAGTTCTTGCACCGCTTCGGGCGCCTGGTCGGGCGCGGTTCCCCTCAATGACGGTTCTCCTTCTTATACATATACTCCTTCTTTCGGCATCCACACCTACACTATCACTTGCACCGGCCCGGGCGGTTCAGCCCAAAGCTCGGTCATCGTTGACGTCGTGCGGCCCATCATTACTCTTGAACGCGGCTCCCAGACCTGCCTGGCAGTCAATCTTTCCTGGTCCTGGAACGACCCCTTCTTCAATAATGAATATCCCCAATACCGCGTCCTCAGGTCCGAAGACGGCCTGGTATTCTCTCAAAGGGCCATTGTGAACGCCCCGGCCATGACTTACCGGGACAACGACACTTTTATTTCCGGCCGTACCTATTACTACCGGATTGAAGCCCTCAAGCCCGGTTTTTCCTCGGTTTTTTCCAACACCATTGAAACCGTTCCCTGTCCGAGATTGCCGAGATGGGAAGAGGTAAGGCCCCGTTAAGAGTGATTAAGTGATTGAGAAAAGCGGCTCCGACGTTTCGTCGGAGCCGCTTTATGTTGCCGAGAAAAAAATTTCAAGGTAAAATAAATGGTAATACAGCCGGGCCAAATTTGATATAATTCAAAGCGGAATTCTGTCCTCGCCGCGCAAAGCGCGGATCGGATGGAACGGACGGACAAAATGAATTTTCGAGCGGAGATTCCAAATCGCCAAAGAACCTGAAAACAAATCGACTCGAACCACATTTTGTAAGGGCAAAAGAAATTTTTTATAAGATTTTTCTCAATAGTCGGCAACTTGCGTGAAACCCTTGACAAGTTTCGGGGAAAGAGTATAATGGGAGTTATTGCGCGGCTTCCGCCTTAAGCGGGCCGAATCCGAAAGTTTTAAGTAATAATATTTTCGGATTTACACAATTGTTTTCTAAAAGATTCCGGTAAACTCATTTTCAATAAAACCCTGAAAAAGAAAAGAAAAGGGAGGGTATTATTTTTGTGCGCGAAAATAAAAAATGGCTTCACTCCCGTCCAAAAAATTTTTTTCTTCCCACCCGCGACCGCTTCTGGAGCTTCCCGACCTGGTGGAAATCCAACTCAAAAGCTACGATTGGTTTTTGAAAGAAGGGCTCCGCGAACTTTTTGACGAAATTTCACCCATCAGGGATTATACGGGCAAAGACCTGGAAATTTCCTTCCTGGATTATTATCTTGACGAACCGAAATACGACGAGACCAAAGCCAAGGAAAATGGGCTTTCTTTCGAAGCGCCGCTTCGCGTCAAAACCCGGCTTTTGAACAAAAAGACCGGTGAAATCAAGGAGCAGGAAATATATCTGGGCGATTTTCCCTTAATGACGCCTCGGGGCACTTTCGTCGTCAATGGCGTGGAGAGAGTGGTTGTTTCTCAATTGATACGTTCGGCTGGCGTCTATTTCTCGATGCAGTACTGGCGGGGCAAGAAACTTTTCGGAGCCAAAGTCATTCCTAATCGGGGCGCCTGGTTGGAATTTGAAACGGATTTCGACGGCGCCGTATTCGTGAAGATAGACCGCAAAAGAAAAATACCGGCGACGGCCGTCATGCGGGCTTTTGGCATCGAGTCGGAAAATGACATAATAAAATTATTCAAGGACGTAGATACGAATTCGGAAACAAAATATATAGGAGCGACTCTCAAAAAAGATCCGACCAAAACCCGGGACCAGGGGCTGATTGAAATTTACAAGCGCATCCGGCCCGGAGAGCTGGCCACCGTTGACAACGCCAGACAACTCATAGAAGGCATGTTTTTCAAAATTGAGCGATATGATTTGGCAAAAGTCGGGCGGTTCAAGTTGAACCAACGTTTGGGGCTTCAAACCCCACTTACTTTGGAATACCGGATTTTCCGGCCGGAGGATTTGGTTGAAATTATCAAGGAAATCATCCGGTTGAACAACAATCCCGACGCCTTGCCGGACGACATTGACAATTTGGGCAACCGGCGGGTCAGGTCATTGGGAGAGCTTCTGCAAAACAAACTTCGGGTGGGCCTGGCGAGAATAGAGCGCATCGTTCGCGACCGGATGTCCACTTGCGACATTCATACTTTGACTCCGGCCCAGCTGATAAACGCCAGGCCTTTCATGGCTTCGGTCAAGGAATTTTTTACCACTTCGCAGCTCGCCCAATTCATGGACCAAGTCAATCCTTTGGCCGAATTGGAGCACAAGCGCCGGGTGTCTGCCATGGGCCCCGGAGGGCTTACGCGGGAACGGGCCGGTTTTGAAGTGCGCGACGTTCATTCTTCGCACTATGGCCGGATTTGCCCGATTGAAACGCCCGAAGGTCCGAATATCGGGCTTGTCGGGCATTTGGCCAGTTACGCCAGAATTTCCGATTTGGGATTTTTGGAAACGCCTTATGCCCGCGTAAAATCCGGCTGCCTGACAAAGGAAATCGTTTATTTGAACGCCGCCGACGAAGCGAAATACAACATTGCCCACGGCGGCACGATTTTCGACAAAAGCGGGAGAATCGTTGAAAAAGAGGTGGAGGCAAGAATCAAAGGTGAACCGGGCATTTGCCGCGCCGACGAGGTCGATTTCATGGATGTCGCGCCTCAACAGCTGATTTCCGTCGCCACCGCGCTTATTCCTTTTCTTGAACACGACGACGCCAACCGAGCGTTGATGGGTTCAAACATGCAAAGACAGTCGGTGAGCTGCATTAAGCCTCAAGCGCCGCTTTGCGCCACCGGCTTTGAAGAGCGCGCCGCCAAAGATTCCGGCCAGCTTATAATTTGCGATGAGGATGGCGTCGTGGTGGAAGCGGCCGCCGACCATATCAGCGTCAAGCCGAGTCGCGCCAAAAAAGACGCGGCCAAAGACGAACTTTCCGTTTATCGTTTGCATAATTTCGTGAAATCAAACCAATTCACTTGCATTTCCCAACAACCTCTGGTCAGAAAAGGCCAAAAAGTGAAGAAGGGCGACGTTTTGGCCGATGGCGCTTCCACCGAAAACGGCCAGCTGGCCCTGGGCCAAAACCTGATCGTCGCTTTTCTTTCTTGGGGCGGAGCGAATTTTGAGGACGCCATCATTCTTTCCGAGCGATTGGTGAAAGACGATCGATTCACTTCCATACATATTGAGGATTTTTCCTGCGATGTCCGCGATACTAAGTTGGGGCCGGAAATTACCACCTCCGACATCCCCAACGTTTCTGAAGAAAAACTCAAGGATTTGGACGAGGAGGGAATAGTGAGGGTAGGAGCCGAAGTCGATTCCGGCGACATTCTGGTGGGTAAAATTTCGCCCAAAGGCGAAGCCGATTTGACCTCCGAAGAGCGGCTGTTGAGAGCGATTTTCGGAGAAAAAGCCAGGGACATTAAAGACACCTCTCTGACTTTGCCGCACGGCAAGAGAGGCCGCGTTGTCGGAGTGAAAGTTTTTTCTCGGGAACGCGGGGACAAACTGCCTTCGGGCGTCATCAAAACCATTCAGGTTGAAGTGGCCCAGCTTCGGAAGGTTTCGGCCGGCGACAAGTTGGCCGGACGGCACGGGAACAAAGGCGTCATTTCCATAGTTCTTCCCGAAGAAGACATGCCTTTTTTGGAAAACGGGAAGCAAGTGGATATTATTTTGAATCCACTGGGGGTGGTTTCGCGCATGAATATCGGCCAGATTTTGGAAACTCATCTGGGGTGGGCGGCATGGGAACTCGGTTATCAGGCGATAACTCCGGCGCTGGCTGGCGCGTCCGAAGAGGAAATAAAAGCCGAGTTAACGAAAGCCGGGATACCGGAAGACGGTAAAGTATGGCTTCGTGACGGCCGTACCGGAGAACCATTTCATAACAAGGTGACCGTCGGCTGCACCTATATGATGAAATTGATTCATCTGGTGGAGGACAAAATTCACATGCGTTCCATCGGCCCTTATTCATTAATAACCCAGCAGCCGCTTGGCGGAAAGGCCCAGTTCGGCGGCCAGAGATTCGGAGAAATGGAAGTTTGGGCTCTTGAGGGTTACGGAGCGTCCCATACTTTACAGGAAGTATTGACCATCAAATCCGACGACGTGCCGGGCCGGGCCGCGGCTTACGACGCCATCATAAGGGGAGAAAAAATAAAAAACCCGAATATTCCCGCTTCTTTCTATGTTCTTGTCAACGAATTGAAAGCTTTGGGATTGGCAGTGGAGCTGAAGGGCGGCCAAAAACCATTAACTAACGACAAACGGCCAACGACCAACGAATACCTTCGCAACTAACCGCCAACAATTAGCGGCTGACGACAATATTTATAACCAACAACTAACGACTAACAACTATCGTAAGTTGCGGGTCGTAAGTTGTAAGTCAAAATTTTGCCCCAAGAAACGCCAAAAATAACCGATTTCCAATCAATTAGGATAAAAATCGCCTCGCCGGAGGAAATTTTGTCCTGGTCTTACGGCGAAGTTATAAAACCCGAAACCATCAATTATCGAACCCAGAAACCGGAAAAGGACGGGCTTTTTTGCGAACGGATTTTCGGCCCGTCAAAGGACTGGGAATGTTATTGCGGCAAATACCGCCGCATCCGCTACAAAGGCGTTGTTTGCGACAAGTGCGGAGTGGAAGTTACGCGGGCCATCGTCCGGCGCGAAAGAATGGGACACATTAAGTTGGCTACGCCGGTTTGCCACATCTGGTTTTTAAGGGGCGTGCCGAGCCGCATCGGTTTGATATTTGACTTACCTTTACCGGCCCTGGAAAGAGTGATATATTACGCCGCTTACATCGTCATCAAGGTTGACGAGGAGGCGAAAGTCGAGGCTTTCCGGGAAATAGATAGAGAATACAAATCCAGGATTAAAGACAAAAAGGAAGCCAAAGAGGCCCTGAAAGTCGCCCGGGATCAGGCCGTGCAGGAATTGCAGGGGATAAAAAAATACCAGGTGCTGTCCGAAATCGATTATCACCGCTTAAGCGAAAAATACGGCGAAATTTTTGAAGCCGGCATAGGGTCGGAAGTTGTCCGCAAGCTGCTTGAAGAAGTTGACTTGAAAGAATTGGAGCGGAAATTGTCCTTGGAGGTCGAAAAAGAGTCGCTCGTCCAAAGAAAAAAGACCCTTAAAAGATTGAAATTAGTCAGAGGATTCCTGACGGCCGGCATTCGGCCGGAGTGGATGTTTTTGACGGCGCTTCCGGTTTTGCCGCCGGATTTGCGGCCTATGGTCCAGCTTGACGGCGGCCGTTACGCTTCTTCCGATTTGAACGATCTTTACCGCCGGGTGATAAATCGCAACAACCGGTTGAAAAAACTCCAGGAACTGAAAGCGCCGGAAGTCATCACCCGCAACGAAAAAAGGATGCTCCAGGAAGCCGTTGACGCCCTGATTGACAATTCTATCCGTCGGGGCCAGGGGCCGGTGCCCACCTCGGCCGCCCAAAAAAGACCGCTCCGGTCCCTCGCCGACATGCTAAAAGGCAAACAGGGAAGGTTCCGGCAGAATCTGTTGGGCAAGCGCGTTGACTACTCCGGCCGTTCCGTCATCGTTATCGGCCCGGAATTAAAACTTTCCGAATGCGGCTTGCCCAAGAAAATGGCCCTTGAGCTTTTCAAGCCTTTCGTTATTAATAAGTTGGTGGAACGCGAAATCGCCCACAATATTCGCGCCGCCGGCCGCCTGATAGAAGAGGCCCCGAATATCATTTGGGCGCTTCTGGAAGAGGTGATACAGGATCGTTACGTACTTTTGAATCGCGCGCCCACTCTTCATCGCCTGGGAATTCAAGCGTTCAAACCGGTATTGATTGAGGGTTTCGCCGTCAGGATACATCCGCTGGTTTGCACGGCTTTCAATGCCGATTTTGACGGCGATCAGATGGCCGTTCATTTGCCTCTCACCGAAGAAGCCCAGGCCGAGGCGAAAAATATCATGCTTTCTTCGCTCAATCTTTTGAAGCCGGCCACGGGCGAACCCATCGTTGACCCTTCCAAAGACATAATTTTCGGCTGCTATTTCATGAGCCGCATCGTTCCGGGATTGAAGGGAGAAGGCAAGGTTTTCGGTTCTCCCAAAGAGGCGATTCTGGCTTATCAATTCGGAGAAGTGGCATTGAAAGCCGGAATCAGAGTGCGGATCGGCAAACCTTTGGCTGGCGCGGCCGCCGACACGGCGCCGTCAAAAACCGTTTCGGGGAAAAAGAAAAATTCCGGAAAAGACGAGCCGGGGATTAAAAAATCCAATATCATAGAAACTTGCGTCGGCCGCCTCATTTTTAACGATATTTTTCCGCCGGACATGCCTTTCATAAACGAAGAATTAAAGAAAAAGGTTTTGAGCAGGATTGTCGGCGAGGTCATAGAGCGTTTCGACCGAGACAAGGCGGGGGAAATTTTCGACGCCGTCAAGAAACTGGGCTTTGAATACGCGTCGCGGTCGGGAACTTCCTGGGGCATGGACGATTTGCGGACGCCGGAAGAAAAATCGGTAATTCTGGGAGAAGGAGAGAACGAAGTCAAACAAATTTGGCGCCAGTACGGCGAAGGGCTGCTGACCGAAGAAGAAAGGAAAAGCAGGGTCATACAGGTCTGGCAGAAAGTGGTGGATAAAATCAAAGCCCTGGTGCCAGGCGCTCTTAACCCCGAAGGCTCCGTTTTTTCCATCATCAATTCCCGAGCCCGGGGGACCGAAGCGCAGCTCGTCCAAATGGCCGGTATCAAGGGTTTGGTGGCCAATCCGGCCGGCGAAACCATAGAGTTGCCCATTAAGAATAGTTACAAGGAGGGATTGAACGTTTTGGAGTATTTTATCGCTACTCACGGCGCCCGGAAAGGCACGGCCGATACCGCTTTGCGGACCGCCTCGGCCGGCTACCTGACGAGGCGCCTGGTGGATGTGTCGCAAGACGTGACTATTGCCGAGGATGACTGCAAAGATTCCCGGGGCATTGAAATTTGGCGCCGCGACGGCGAAGAAACCAATCAGAGTTTTTCCTCGCGGATTTTTTCCCGCACCCTTCTGGAAGACGTTATTGATCCGTCGACCAAAAAAATCCTGGCGAAAAGCGGAGAGATTATTGATAAAAAAACCGCCCAGACCATAGACGACAATAAATCAATAGAAAATGTTTCGGCTCGTTCCCCGATGACCTGCCGGTCTTTGAAGGGGGTTTGTCAAAAATGCTATGGTTACGATTTGGGAAACAATGCGCTCGTCAAAATCGGCGAAGCTGTCGGAATAGTCGCCGCCCAGGCGATCGGCGAGCCCGGCACGCAGCTCACGATGAGAACTTTCCATACCGGCGGCATGGCCGGCGGAGCCGACATTACCCAGGGTTTGCCCCGGGTTCAGGAAATTTTCGAGGTTAGGATTCCCAAAGGAAAGGCTGTTATAAGCGAAACAGCCGGAATAGTGGAAGACATTGAAGACGGCGGCAAGCAGAAAATCATCCGCGTCCGGGTCATCGACGAAGAGGCGGCGAAATTTTCCGGACTCAAAAAAACAAAAAGGGCGAAAAAATTCGCCGAAATCAGAGAATACGCCGTCGCCTCCAACGCCGCCCTTTGCGTTAAAAAAGGCGACGAAGTCGCGCCGGGAAGCCAACTTTGCGAAGGCAGCGTGGATCTGAAGGAACTCTTCAAGGCCTGCGGCTCTCGCCGCGTTGAACGCTATATCCTCAACGAAATTCAAAAGATTTACACCAGTCAAGGCGCGCCCATCCACGACAAGCACATAGAGATAATCGTCCGTCAAATGTTTTCTCGCGTTCGGATAAAAGAAGCGGGATCGAGCGGCATGACGCCGGGAGAAGTGGTGGAAAAAAGCCGTTTTTTAAAGATTAACAGCCGGCTTTTGGCCCAGAAAAAGAAGCCGGCCAAAGCGGTCCAGCTTCTTTTGGGAATCACAAAAGTGGCTCTTTCAACCGAAAGTTTTTTGTCCGCCGCTTCGTTCCAGGAAACGGCGAGAGTTCTGATTTCGGCGGCCTGCGAAGGCAAAGAAGACAATCTTTATGGATTGAAAGAAAACGTGATTATCGGCCGGCTTATTCCGGCCGGCACGGGCTTTCGGAGTTCGTCCGGACAAAAGCAGATAGAAGAGGAAAATTTGGAATCGTGACGTTTTTCGGAAAAAGTCCCGCGGTTGTGGCGGGACTTTTTTATTTTTGGTATAATGGAATAGAAACACAATGATTTTAAACGACGAACAGATTAAAAGTTTTTTAAGCGACGCCAATATCCTTTCCGAAAAGGATTTGGTAAATTACGCGGAAATGGCCAAAAAGTCCGGACGAAGCTTTCAGGATTTTTTGATAAACAAAGAAGTGTTATCCGAAGACGAGATGGTTAAAATCGCCGCTTATATTTCGGGAATTCCTTACATTAATTTGGAAAAAGAAGCGGTTGAGCCGGAGGTTTTGCGGATTATTCCCGAGCCCATCGCCCGCAAACACAATATCGTGGCTTTCAAGAAAAAAGACCAGGAACTCCAGGTGGCGATGCTCGACCCCAAGGATTTGCAGACCCTGGATTTCATCAAAAAAAAGACCAATCTTAAAATTTCGCCGCGCCTCACTTCTTCGGCGAGCATCAAGCATATTTTGCGCCAGTACCAGCGGGGGCTCAAAACCGAATTGGAGGAATTAATATCCAAAGGAATGGCCAGAATCGAGCCATTGGGGAAAATCGAGGGGCGGCTGGAAGAACTGAAAAAAATCAGCGAGGAATTGCCGATTATCAAAGTGGTGGACACCATTTTGAAAAACGCGATTTTACAGGACGCTTCCGACGTTCATCTCGAGCCGATGGAAAAGGAAATCGTCGTCAGGTTCAGGATTGACGGGATTTTGCACGAGGTTTTTTCTTTTCCCAAGGAATTCCAGGGCGCTTTAATCGCCCGGATAAAGGTTATGTCCAACCTCAAATTGGACGAACATCGCTTGCCTCAGGACGGCCGGTTCAAGATTGAAACTCCGGAATATAAATATTCTTTTCGCGTTTCGGTTCTGCCGGTTTTTGACGGCGAAAAAGTCGTTTTGCGCCTGTTGCCGGAAGAATCTCGCGGATTCACTCTGGAGTCTTTGGGATTTTGGGGCCGTGATTTGGAATTTCTTCACAAACAAATCAAAAAGCCAGTAGGCATGATTTTGGTCACCGGGCCGACCGGCTCGGGAAAAACCACCACTCTTTACACGGTTTTGGATATTTTAAACACGCCCCGCGTTAACATATCCACGGTGGAAGACCCGATTGAATACCGGATGCCGAAAATCAACCAGACCCAGGTCAATCCTAAAATCGGCTTGACTTTCGCCAATGGCCTTAGGGCTTTGGTCAGGCAGGATCCGGATATCATTATGGTCGGCGAAATCCGGGACAACGAAACCGCCGGCTTGGCGATTAACGCGGCGCTAACCGGCCATTTGGTGCTTTCCACTATGCATACGAACAGCGCCGCCGGCGCTTTGCCGCGGCTTTTGGACATGAAGGTTGAACCGTTTTTAATCGCTTCGACCGTCAATATGATAGAAGCGCAACGACTGGTCCGCGTTTTGACGCCGGACAAAGAAAGGTATCAGTTGAGTTTGTCCGAAATTCAGGCGCTGGGAAAAGAAATAGATTTGGACAGGGTTTTAAAAATAATGAAAGACAACAGAATCGTTGACGCCAAAGCCGATTGGTCGGGCATTAATTTTTACAAAGCCGTTCCTTCCGATAGTTCGTCCGACGGATTCAGGGGCCGTATCGGTATCCATGAAATATTCACGATATCTCCCGCCATCAAGGAATTGATTATAAAGGAAGCCAGTTCCGACGATATTGAAAAGCAGGCCAAA
>CAZICC010000026.1:0-2571 GCA_964537645.1 uncultured Candidatus Saccharibacteria bacterium
AATAAGCGTGGTCCAGCCTGGGGAAGTTTTTTCTTCCCGGCGGTTAAATTCGGCGTAATCTCGCGCGATGATGTGTTTGGGAAGCTTGAAATAGCCGCCAGCGTTGCATTCGGGGAAGAATTTTTCGCTGACCAGGCCGATAACCATATCGCAGCCTTCGGCAGGATGCTTTTCTGCCAAATAATCAAGAGCTTGGCTCAAAGTTTTCGCATTTTCGCCGATTTGCCAGAAAAAAACTTCGGCGATTTCCAGGCGAATTTTAACTCTCCGACTTTGGAATTCCCTGTTGACCTGTTCAATCAGGGCTATTGCGTTTTGCCGCCAGTTTTCATTTCCGGCGGCGGTTAGACAATCCTGTTCAACCCCGATTTTTAACCGGAAAATCGGGGCGTCGCCGCTTTCTTCGGCTTGGCACGGAAAAACGAACGGAAAAAACGATAGACAGCAGGCGGCCAACGCCGCAATCGCCCATTTTTTCAATTTTATCTTTTCGCCTCCAGTTTTTAAAGAGCTGTTTAACGATTTTCACTTTAACGCCTTTTTCATTTTTTTAAAAGGCCACGCGTTGATAATGTCTTTTTTTTCCGCCCAGCCGCGCCTGGCCTGCGCTATGCCGTGTTCCAAAAAACGGATGTGGTTGACGTCGTGGGCGTCGGAATCTATTGATAATTTTACGCCGGCTTCCACCGCTTTTTTGACGTGTTCGTCTTTAAGGTCCAGCCGGTCGGGATAAGCGTCAATTTCCAGAACCGTTCCCGTTTTTTTGGCGCATTTAATGATTTCATCCATATCCAATTCATAGGCCTCACGCTTTTGTATTACCCGGCCGGTCGGATGGAAAATAATGTCAATGTGGGGATTTTCCATTGCCCGACAGATTCTCCGGGTCATTTCTTCTTTCGGCATGTTGAAATGGGAATGGACCGCCGCGCCGCAAACGTCAAGCTTGGCCAGGGTTTTATCGTCAATGTCCAGCGAGCCGTCTTTGAGAATATTGACTTCCGCGCCTTTCAGTATTTTGACGCCGGAAATTTTTTTGTTGATTTTGTCTATTTCGGCCGATTGGCGCAGAAGTTTTTTTTCGTCCAGGCCGCCGGTCATGGCGAGCGTTTTGGTGTGGTCAGTGATGGCGATGTATTCCAGGCCGAGTTTTTTCGCCTCCAAAGCCATTTGTTCGATGGAATTTTGGCCGTCGGTCCAATCGGTCTGGATTTGCAGGTCGCCGCAAAGGTCGCCGTAGCCGACAAGTTTCGGCAATCGGCGCTTTCGCGCCAATTCAATTTCTCCCCAATTTTCCCGCATTTCGGGCTCAATGTAATCCAAACCCAGCGCCCGATAAACCTCCTCTTCGGTTTTGCCGGCGATTTGTTTTTTCCTTTTGAAAATGCCGTATTCGTTCAGTTTCCAGCCGCGCTTTTCGGCCATGACGCGCAGCGCTATATTGTGGTCTTTGTTGCCGGTGAAATACTGAAGGGCCGCACCAAACGATTCCTCGGGCACCACGCGCAGGTCGCAATCCATTCCGTTTTTCATCTTGACCGCTGATTTGGTTTCGCCTTTGGCGTAAACCGACATAACCTGGGGAAGATTGACGAAATAATCCATCACTTTTTTGGGCTGGGAAGAAACGACGAGAATATCGGCGTCGCCCACGGTTTCCTTGCGCCGCCGGATGGAGCCGGCCACTTCGGCTTTTTCCACTTCCGGCAGTTTTTTGAGCATTCCGGCCATCTGGCGGATTTCGGGCAGGACAAAGCCCAGAATGAACCGGCCGCCCGACTTGCGCAGGAATTCAATGCCCCGCAAAATATTCTGTTCGGTTTTTTCGCCGAAATGTTCCAGCTTGCGGATTTTGCCGGCTTTGGCGGATTTTTCCAAATCGTTGACGTTCCTGATTTTCAGTTTTTGGTAAAGGATTTTAACCATTTTCGGCCCCACGCCTTCAACGGCGGTCAGGCCTTCAATGTCCACCGGCGTTCTTTTTTTTAGTTTTTCGTATTCTTTTACCCGGCCGGTTTTCAGGTATTCCTCTATTTTTTCGGCAATGGAATCTCCCACTCCGGGAATTTCCTCCAGGGCTTTTTTGCCGCCTTTCCTATATATATCGGCAACATCTTCTTCCAGCGCCTCAACGGAATGGGCCGCTCTTTCGTAGGCCCGCGGCTTGAATTCAACGCCTTCCATTTCCAGGAACACGGAAATTTCGTATAAAATTTTAGCGACGAATTGGTTTTTCATGTAGATACGAAATTACGAATCTTTACGAAATTACGAAAATTTAATCAAAACTCCGTTTTATTCTTTATTTTACGCTCAAGCGGGCAAATTGAAAACCCTTGACAGAATCAATGATAGGTATATAATTACGGCGATCTTTAAAAAAGACGGATTTACTCTGATATCTGACGGAATATCACAGAAAAATTTCTGCGTAAATCCGTATGATATCCGCGCTATTCCGTCAATAAAAAAGAAAGGAGGATTTTACGATGAGAGCGAAAGTTTTTGTAGTTTTAAAGAAGTTCCTTGCCGATCTTAAGGGCAAGGAAGGGGTTCGTGAACTTCGCAACG
>CAZICC010000026.1:2671-9563 GCA_964537645.1 uncultured Candidatus Saccharibacteria bacterium
AAGAAGTTCCTTGCCGATCTTAAGGGCAAGGAAGGGGTTCGTGAACTTCGCAACGGCGGCATGGAAATAGAATGCAGCCTTTCTGAGTCTTTTAAGGACGACATTAAGGTCGTTTACACCATTACCCCGAAAACTCCAGTTCCGTCATTATCAAGTCATTCATACGAGCTCCAACTCGTAGAGGAATGGCCTCGCAAAGGAGAGGAAAATACCGGAGAGATTATCACTAACCTCTCGGGAAAGCCCCTTGACCCCCGTTGGGGCGGTTATAAGAATCCGGCCCTTCATAAGGCCGGCTTCCGGACTTCCAAGGGTCAGCTTCTCGTCGTTAAAGGCGGAGGAGTGACCCAGATAGCCGAACTAACCACCTTCCGGCTACAGTTCGAAGACCAACAGCTTTTCCTCGTCGAGGAAAAGATGGGGACCTGCCGGGCTCGCTATGATTCAAACGAAGACCTCTTTGTCGTGAAGCTCGTGCCGGAATACGAGCAGCTGGCCGCGGCAGTAGTCGCGGCTATCGAAAAAGCGCAGTGCCAGTGCTGGCGGAAAAAGTGTCAGCCGCACTACGCATTGAGCGAGGCCGAGGCCAAGCAGGTCCGCGAGGAACGCAAGGCGCGCCAGAAGGCCATGACCGAAAAAGCCAAGGCCCAAGGCCAGCCGGTCCCGACCGACGGGGTTGAAACCGAGGACGACGTTCCCGAGCTGAAACCGTCCGTTGAGGCCCCAATTGAGCCGACCCCGGTCGAGACCCCGGCCGAGGAAACGCCCGCTCCAAAGAAACCCGCCAAAGGCGGGAAGGCTAAAAAGGCCAAGGCCAAATAAATCACGCTCTAAAACCCTCGCGGCAAACCGCGAGGGTTTTCTATTGACTCGGGGTATTTTTTAGCGTAGAATATTGGCGTTATAAATTTGTTTGTGATAGAATCAAAATAACGGCATGCAAAAACTCATTCAAAGCATCATCACCGCGGTTTTAATCCTGATTATCGTTTCGGGGCTTTTCGCGTTGTTTTCCAATCCTTTTGAGAAAATAGAGGAAATCAGCTTGACTCAACTCGTGCAGAAAATCAACGCCGAGGAAATCGCCAAAATCACGGCTCAAAACAACAACCTGGATATCGCGCTCAAATCGGGCGGGAAAATGAAATCTTTAAAGGAGGGCGAAACGTCGCTCGGCGAATCCCTGAAAAATTACGGCGTTGAAACCGAAAAACTCGCCAAAGTGGAAATTGAAATAAAAAGCGAATCCGGTTTTTGGTATTGGGTCGCCAATATTCTGCCGTTTCTCCTGCCTTTGGCCCTGGCCTTCTTCATTTTATGGTTTATCATGCGCCAGGCCAAACAGGGAACGATGCAGGCCTTTTCGTTCGGCAAATCGGGAGTGCGGCTTTTTTCCAAAGACAAGGACCGGGTGACCTTCAAAGACGTGGCCGGCCTGAAAGAATCCAAGGAAGAACTGATGGAAGTGGTTGATTTTTTGAAAAATCCCAGGAAATTTTTGAACATCGGCGCGCGCATCCCTCGGGGCGTGCTTTTGATGGGCCCTCCCGGTTCGGGCAAAACCTTGCTCGCCCGGGCCGTGGCCGGCGAGGCCAACGTGCCGTTTTTTCATATTTCCGGTTCGGAATTCGTGGAAATGTTCGTGGGCGTGGGCGCCTCGCGCGTGCGCGACCTTTTTCAGACCGCCAAAAAATCGGCGCCGGCTATCATCTTCATAGATGAAATCGACGCCGTGGGAAGGCAGCGCGGCGCGGGCCTCGGCGGGGGGCACGACGAGCGTGAACAGACCTTGAACCAGATTTTGGTGGAAATGGACGGTTTTGACCGCGAAACGAACGTCATCGTGATGGCGGCCACCAATCGGCCGGACATCCTTGACCCGGCGCTTTTGCGGCCGGGCCGGTTTGACCGTCGGATTGTCCTGGATTTGCCCGATATCAGCGAAAGGGAGAACATTTTGCGGCTGCACGCCGCCGAAAAACCTTTGACCAAGGACGTTGATTTGAAAAAAGTGGCGGACCGCACCCCCGGATTTTCGGGCGCGGATTTGGCCAATTTAATGAACGAGGCGGCGATACTCGCGGCGCGGCGCAACAAAAAAATCATAGAGCAAGCGGACATTTACGAATCAATTGAAAAAGTGCTTCTGGGGCCGGAAAGAAAAAGCCACATCTTGACCAAAAAAGAAAAAGAAATCGCCGCTTACCACGAATCCGGCCACGCCCTGGTGGCGGCCAGTCTGCCGGGCGCCGACCCGGTGCACAAGGTTTCCATAATTTCCCGGGGCCGGGCCGCGGGCTACACTTTGAAACTGCCGACCGAAGACCGGCATTTCCGCAGCAGGTCGGAATTTTTGACGGATTTGGCCATGGCTCTGGGCGGATACGCCGCCGAAAAACTGGTGTTCGGCGAAATCACCACGGGCGCTTCCAACGATTTGGAAGTGGCCGCGGATTTGGCCCGGCGGCTGGTGACCCAGTACGGAATGTCGGAAAAACTGGGGCCGGTGGCTTTTTCCGACCGGGAAGAAATGGTCTTTTTGGGGCGCGACATCATTGAACGCAGGGATTATTCGGAAGAAGTGGCGGCTGAAATAGACGCGGAAATAAAAAAATTCGTCAACGACGCCCACAAGACCGCCCAGAAAATCCTCACCCAAAAACGGAAAAAACTTGACGAAATCGCCAAGCGTCTGATAGAAAAGGAAACGATTGAAAAAGAAGAATTCGAGGAACTGGTGAAAAGCGCGCGTTAAAGCACTTTGACAACGGATTGACGAAAGGAGGTTGAGATTTGAAAATCAAAGTCGTGATATTTGACCTTGACGGGGTGATTTTTGATTCCTGGCCCGCCACCATCAAAGTGGTCAGAGAGATAAAATCCGATTTCGGAGAAACGATTGACGACGACTTTATGGCCAAATCTTGGGGGTTGATCGGTCATAAATGGACAAAAATCCTGTTTCCCAATTCGCCGCCGGAAATCGTCCATCGGCGCTGGGCCGAAGAGGAGCGTAAAATAAAAATTCCGCTTTGCCCGGGCGTCAAAGAGGTTCTTTCCTGGCTGAAAATTTGGGATTTCCGGGCCGGGGTTATCACCAATCGTCGGGCCGGACATCTTTTGAGAAAAGTCATTGAAGATAACCGGTTGGATCTGGCCGAAAATTTTGACTTTATCCAGACGGTTAAGGCGCGAGGACCCGATTTCGGCACCTACGACAACCGCAAGCTTCATCCGAGCCATTTTTTTTCGGTTTTTGCCAAGCCTGACGCCAAAAGTTTCCGGATTATCCGCTGGTTTTTGAAAAACAGGGGGATAGGCAAAGAAAATATTTTGTTTATCGGCGATACAGTCGGAGCCGACCTGGAATTGGCGAAGCGCGCGGGCATTGAATTCCTGGGAGTGTTGACCGGTCCGGTTGACACAAAAGAAAAATGGCGCGTTTGGGGCGGCCTTGACGAAAAACACGTTTTGAAATCCGTGATTGAGCTGCCGCGCTGGCTTTCCAGAAGGCAAAATAAAGAATTGATAGGAGAAGATTAACAAAAAGAGGCCCGTCGGGGCCTCTTATTTAATTTGACTGGCAAAGTAAAAATGGATAATATAAATACAAGCGGCGGCTCGTAGCTCAGTGGCAGAGCAAGCGTCTTATAAGCGCTGGGTCGGAGGTTCGATCCCTCCCGAGCCGACGAATTTAACATATGAATCATTCAACCAAAGAAAATCCGGAACGCGAAATTTCTCCCGCGGAAAAAGGGCTGGATTTTCAAATGCAAGCCGATTTGATTCGCAGGGCCGATGAAGCCGGTGTTTCGCCGGAAGAATGGGTTTCCAAATATGCCGAGAATTACCGGAAAATAATCGCCGAAAATCCTTCTTTGCTTGAATCTTACTTAAAAAACGAGGAGGAGACGCTGGAATTAATGGAAAAAAAATTATTTGAAAACAAGAATTAAATTTTTCAGGCGTTTCGTTTCATTGATCCACTCCGTTGGATTTTATGAGCGCGATTAGCTCAGTGGAAGAGCGCTTCGTTGACATCGAAGAGGCCGCAGGTTCAATCCCTGCATCGCGCACAAAAACCAGATTTAGCCATGTTTAATCGCGCTCCATCATGAAAAATCACAACAAGCGCAAAAAATCGTTAAATCTTCCCGTCCAGAAACTGCCGCCGGAAAACGCGGTACCCTCCCAGAAAGATTTCCGGCAGTCCTTCCACTGGCGGGTTTTTCGGATTATGGCCGAATTCGTCAGCGGCTGGCAGTTTTTGGCCGATTTCAAAAAAACCGTCACCTTTTTCGGTTCGGCCCGTTTCAAGGAAGACGAGCAGTGGTACAAGGAGGCGAGGCAGCTCGCTTTCATGCTCGCCAAAAGCGGCTTTAACATCATCACCGGCGGCGGGCCGGGCGTGATGGAGGCGGCGAACCGCGGAGCGGTCGACGCCAAAAAGCAGGCCGGCGCCTCCGGCAGGAAAATCGGCGATTCCATCGGTCTGAATATTCAGTTGCCCCACGAACAGCGCGTTAACTCCTATGTTCGGAAAGCCGTCGCTTTCCATTATTTTTTCGTCAGGAAAGTGATGCTTTCCTATTACGCCCAG
The DNA here is from genome assembly GCA_964537645.1 of uncultured Candidatus Saccharibacteria bacterium. Classification (GTDB taxonomy): domain Bacteria; phylum Patescibacteriota; class Minisyncoccia; order CAZICC01; family CAZICC01; genus CAZICC01. Next base: position 7,272 of record CAZICC010000026.1, read on the forward strand.
GCCTACGTGTATTTTCCGGGCGGATTCGGAACTTTGGACGAGGTTTTTGAATTGGCTACTCTCATCCAGACAAAAAAAATCCCCCGCATTCCCGTCATTCTCGTCGGCCGGAATTTTTGGCAGCCGCTCGCCGAGTGGATTAAAAAGAATATGTACGAAAAATACAAGGCCATAGACCCGCAGGACGTCCGCATTTACAAAATAGTGGACAGCGCCGAAGAAGCATACAGAATCATTCTGAAGTCGCCCGAGAGAAAAGAGTTCTGATAATTAAAAACGTAGAGCGCGAAGCGCGAAACGCAAAATAACAATTCAAAATATTTTTCGCTTTTCGTTTTACGTTTTGCGTTTCAATGCGTCCGAACTCCGGACGTATTTGAACTTATGAATCCATCCGCCGGCCCGCCGTTTAAGTTAACTATCGTCTACGAAGACGGAAATCTGGCGGTTATTGACAAGCCGGCCGGACTTTTGGCGCATCCCATAAAAAATTCAAAATTCAAAATTCAAAATTCAAAATCGGACGAAGTTACGCTGGTTGATTTTTTGGTTGAACGGTATCCGGAAATTAAGAAAGTTGGCGACGAACCGGATTTGCGGCCGGGACTTGTCCACCGCCTGGATAAAGACACGTCGGGCCTGATGGTAATCGCCCGGAATCAGGAAACTTTTGAATTCCTGAAAAAACAGTTCCAGGAGCGGAAGGTGGAAAAGCGTTATTTGGCGCTGGTCTACGGGCAAGTCGCCAAAGACGAGGGTCAAATACTTTTACCCGTCGGCCGGTCCAGGAAATTCGGGCGGCAGGCCGTTGGCTTCAAGGCGAAAAATATCCGGCCGGCGCTGACCGAATTCAGGACCAAAGAGCGGTTCGGCGATTTCACCCTGCTGGAGGTTTGCCCCAAAACCGGCCGGACCCATCAAATCAGGGCGCATCTGGCTTCCATCGGTCATCCGGTCGCCGGCGACCGGCTTTACGCCAAGAAAAAATCCGGTCCGGCCGGCCTGAACCGCCAGTTCCTCCACGCCTATTTTTTGAAATTTGCCGCGCCGGGCGGAAAAATTTTCCAATTTCGGAGCGAATTGCCGGACGATTTGAAGGAATTTCTGGCAATCCTTGAAAGATAAAAGGAATTGTGATAAGATGGCAAAGTTGTCAACCTTTTAATTTTATGAAAGAAATTAATTCATTTTCCCAAAAATATATCAAGAAAAACCTGCCCGATTTGAGGCCCGGGGACAAGGTTAAAGTTTTCCAGCGCGTCAAAGAGGGCGAAAAGGAGCGGCTTCAGGCGTTTGAAGGCGTGGTTCTCGCCGTGAAGCACGGCCGGGGGATTTCGGCGACTTTCACCGTCAGGAAAATTTCCGGCGGCATCGGCGTGGAGAGGACTTTTCCTTTGCATTCACCGATGATTGAGAAAATAGAAATTCTGGGACGCTCCAAAGTCCGGCGGGCCAAGCTTTATTATTTGCGGAGCCGGAAAGGCAAGCGCGCCCGGCTGAAATTCGGCCTGGAAAAGCCGGAAGAAACGGCGCAAGAGGTCGTTGAAGAAACGCCCGCGAAAACGCCCGCGGGAGAAGAAGCGGCGGAGGAAAAAGCGGAAACGGAAGAAAAAATAGGATAACGCGCGGGTGACGGAACTTGGTAGACGTTCAGGCTTGAGGGGCCTGTGGGAGCAATCCCGTGGAGGTTCAAATCCTCTCCCGCGCACCAAAACCCAACGGCTCCGACGTTACGTCGGAGCCGTTGACTTTTTGCTTAAAAAACGATAAAATTTCGCCAAAGCACTTTAAAAATTCAGACAAAAAAGGAGGAGTTATGATAAAGTCAATCGCCGTTTGCGTTTCATTGCTGTTGATTTTCGGTTTTGCCGGATTCGTCCGGGCCGCGAGCCAAGAGGAAATCATTGGAAATCCGCAGAATTATCCGGAACTGGAGGAATACGGGCAAATATTTTTTGAAAATTTGCGGAATGAGGATTTGGACTGGCCGGAAAAGTGCCAAAAAATCATCGCCGGATACCGGCAATTCCTGAAAAAATACCCGAAAAGCGAATTCGCCGACGAAGCCAAATTGCGCGTCGCCGAGTTTTACCAGCTTTCCTGGCAGAAAGAAAAAGCCCGTCCGTGGCTGGACGACATCATCAAGAATCATCCCAAAGCCGATTATTTTTCGCTCGGCGGGAAAATTCAGCCGCCGGCCAAAACCGCCGCTTGGGCTTTATATTACCGGGGGCTTTGGTTTCCGCGGCCCGAATCAATCGCCGATTGGGAAAGGGTGTTGAAAGAATATCC
>CAZICC010000027.1:0-515 GCA_964537645.1 uncultured Candidatus Saccharibacteria bacterium
TTTAAAAATTGAACTTACCGGTTTAATGTTGGAAATTTTTAACACAATTTTGTTCCAGCCGCTTTTCAACGCCTTGATTTTCTTTTACAACTTGACGGACGGCAGTTTGGGCGCGGCGGTTATTTTACTTACCGTTTCCATCCGGATTTTATTTTTTCCTTTGTTCCAAAAATCCTTAAAGAGCCAAATGGCGATGGTTCATCTTCAGCCGGAATTGGAAAAAATCAAACGGAAATATCCCAAAAAAGACGAACAAATGCGCCGCATAATGGAGTTTTACAAAGAAAAGAAAGTCAATCCCATGGGGGGATGCTTGCCGTTATTGATACAACTGCCGATTATGATCGCTCTTTACCAGGTTTTTTTGCACGGCTTTGAACCTCAGGCTTTGAGTTCAATTTATCCCTTCATATCCCGGCCGGAAGGCGTCAACCCGATGTTTTTGGGGTTTATTGACCTTTCCCAGAGAAATTTCGTCCTGGCGGCGTTGGCGGGAATCAGTCAGTTTTGGCAAT
>CAZICC010000027.1:525-2126 GCA_964537645.1 uncultured Candidatus Saccharibacteria bacterium
CGAAAAGCGCCAGCTCTTCGGCCACCCCCGATTTTGCCGGCATGATGTCGCGCCAAATGCTTTATCTGGGGCCGGCGCTGACCGTTTTTATCCTGATTTCCCTTCCGTCGGTGGTGGGCGTTTACTGGCTGGTGACGACGGCGATTTCCATTGCCCAGCAGTATCTGGTAAAATGGCCTTTAGCCAAAAATTAAAATCAAAAATTCAGGACAATTTGAGCGCAAACGAATATGGTTGAAGAAATAAAAAAAATCGTTGAGGATTTTTTCAAAAGCGCCGACATAGACGTCTCGGATATTTCGGTTCTGTCGCGCGGCGCCGACTATCCGTTGGAAATAAATTTAACGACGGACGAAGCCGGCCGTCTTATCGGCGAACGGGGCGCCAACCTTAAAGATTTCGAATTCGTTTTGAAATTGATTGTCAAAAGAAAATTTCCCGACTCGCCCTCCGTTTTTCTCGATGTTAACGGTTACCGGAAGGAACGGGAAGAAATAATTCGGGAACAAGCCAGGCAAGCCGCCAAAGAAGCGTCTTTAAAAAAAGAATCGGCGACGCTTGAGCCAATGAACGCTTACGAGAGGCGGCTGGTTCATGTTGAATTGTCAACTCGTCCGGATGTCGCGACCGAAAGTATTGGCAGGGAGCCGAACCGCCGGGTGGTGGTTAAACCCTTCCCTTGATTTAATGAAAATCCCCCGCCGGGAAGGGCGGGGGATTTTTTTATTTCGGCGCTATAGTTTAATCGTGTAAAACAAGCCGTCTTTTCTGTTGGTGAAAAATAAGTATTCGCTGTTTGGCTCCGAAAAAAGATTTTGGACGTCGGGCAAATTTTCAGACGGGGAAAACATCACCGTTTCTTCTCCGGTGTCGGTATTGATTTTGACAATTTGGTCGTCAGAGCCGAAAAATCCCCGCCAGTAGTCGTCCGGAAGGATCAACCTTGCCGGCCAGTAGGTCGGGACGGCGCAGAAAATGTGCGAGTTGTCGGTCGACCAGGCGCATTTTTTGGCGAAGGTGGCGATTTTCAAATCTTTGGTCCCCGCGCCGGCAACTCCGGCCATTTTCAGCATTGGTCCCTGACCGTTTTCGTCAACCGAAGAATAAACGACTTTATCCCCTTTGGGAGACCATAAAAATTCCAAACCGAAAGAATCGGGAATAATCTCGGTCAATTCTCCGCCGGCGGCGTCAACAAGAATCAGCGGCGAGGGATTTGAGGCCGAAGAGAGCGAAGAAACAGCCAGTTTTCCGTTTTGCGGCCATTGAACAACCGCGTCTTGAACCCTTATCTTGGAAACCTCTTGCCAGTTTTTTCCGGAAACGTCGGCGACTTCTATTTTATTGATTCCTTTCTGGTGGTCAAGAAAATTATAGGCGATTTTGTCGGATGCCGGGGAAAAGGCGAAGGCCCGGCGTTCCGGAAAAAACTTGGTTTTTTCGCCGGTAGATATATTAACCAGCCAATATTCTTTGGCGCCGGCCGCCTCCAGCGTGATTATGGCTTTGGATTTGTCGGGCGACCAGAGAATGCCGGACAAATTTTTAAAATCGGCATCCAAGAGCTTAACCGGATTCAGGCCGGAAAATTCGGCTTCAAA
>CAZICC010000027.1:2226-9247 GCA_964537645.1 uncultured Candidatus Saccharibacteria bacterium
CGTGAGCCGCGCCGATGCTGATGTGGGTGTGACTTCCTTCTTTAAAGACATAGGATTGGCTTTTGCATTGCTTGGCCGCGGTTCTCAAGGCCTGATAATTTTGTTCATCCCCAAAATCAACGGCAAATGACTGGCCTTTACATTTGCCGGAGCCGCCGTAATGGCAGGAATTATTTTTATGGGCGCAGGGCGGTTTGCTGTAATTAGTGGAACAAACTTGAATTCCGGCCGAATCGGAAATGGAAGATATTCGGCCGACGTTTCCGGGCACATTGGCGGCCATGCAGTCCAAAAATTGTCTCAAGTGGGGCGAGGCGTCGGAAAGTTGGGCCTGGATGCCGGGGTCGTAAGTAAACTGGCCGTCAGGCGGGACGGTCGGCGCGGTTGCCGGCGCGGTTGCCGGCGCGGCCGCCGGCATCGTGGCCGTGCGCAAGCTGACGAGCTCAGGGTTGATGGTGTTTAAAATCAGAAAGGAGAATAAAAGCAGCAGAAGGCCGTAGATAGCCGAAGTGATTTGGTCTTTGGCGTCCTGTTTGGTGGTGATAAGATCGGAGGCCATATACCTGATGCCGCCGTACATTATTGAGGCGAGGGCCGTTATTCCCACAACCATCAATCCGAAAGTAAAAAGGCCGCTGATATATTGGGGCAGCGTGGCCTGCTCCAGGGCTTGGCCGCCGGGTTGGGGAATTCTGAATTCCAATCTTTGGCCTTCTTGGGCGAAAACCGCGCAAGCCCAACCCCCCATAAGAATGGCGGTTAGGATTCCGACGACGAAAAATGATTTCAATTTTTTTCTTCCCATTTTTGGTTTACTTTATGGTGATTCTTAAAAAATTTGAACCCGTTTCGTTTTTTTGGATAGTATTTTGGACTGTCGCCGCCAAATCGTAAATCGTTCCGGCCGGAATTTCCGGACCGACCTCCAAATGAAGGATATCGGGCCGGGCCGCGGAGCCCGTGACGGGTTCGTTGTTGGCGCTCCAGAGGAAGCTGAGTTGCGTTATGTCGTTGGCGTTGAAAAAGTAAGGCGCGGCGGCAAGGTCTAAATTCTGGCCGGGACGCAGGTCGGTATTGTTTTTAAAAGCCAGGCCCAGAAACTGGCCGCCCAAAAGGCGGTGTATCTGGACCATCGGTTCGGCCAAAGTTATTTTCAGCGATTTTTGCCCCAAAAGAACGCCGGCCGGATTTCGTATTTCCACTTTTACGTTGACTGCCGTGCCTTTGCTGCCGGAGGCAATAAAAGAAAAATCTTGCTGGCCTTGGCCGGAAGCCGCGGCCCGCGGTTGGTAATTCAGAAACCAGCGGTAATTCAGATTTTGGGGTTTGAGTTTTGTTCCCTGGAGCAGGATTTCCGGACTGGCGCTTACGGTAATTTGACTACCCGAAGACGGCAGATGTTTTCCCGGGCCGGCGCGAAAGAAAAAGAAGACCAGGTAAGGATGATTCCGTTGTCGCCGGCGGAAAACGCCGGTTGCGAGGCGGCCGCAAAAATCATCGCCAGCAAAATTATTGATAAATAAAATCTAAACATTTTCATTTTTATATTCACGCTTTTCCGGCGGCTTCGCCGGCGACGCGCGCCGTTTTGATGATTTTGGCGGCGGCCTGGGCCTGGGGCGCGGGAATGGCTCCGGCGATTTTTTCCGCCGGCGCCCCGTATTTTTGGAGCATCGGCAGTATTTTTTCTTTGATGATTACGCTTACAACGAAAGCGGTCCAGCCCGGAACCAGTTCGCCGATAAAAGGAATGATTTCAATAAAAGTCGCGCCCCCCAATCTTTTCCAGGGGAGTTTGTTTAATCTCAATAAGCACCATAACCAGAGAATGGCGGCGACGCCAATGGTGGCGAATTTCGCCAAAAACATTATTACCGCCACTATTGCGGCGCCCAAAGCCGGAATGGCGGCTGCGCCAACCGCCAATTTTCCGCCGAACCATCCGATACCGAAATCAACACCCAGAGCCAAGAATAATGTCAGAATCAACTCAACAATGTTAAGATTCGGCCCGGCTTCACCCATTTTTTCGGCGGGAACGGTCGCGGCTTTGGCTTGGCGGGTCCGGTCGCGCTGGAGGAGAGATTGGTATTCCGATTCTTTGGGGCTTATTTGGTTTTCAAAATCTCCCGGCATTTTTATTATATCATTTTTATCGTCTTGACGCCAAATCGCGTCACACTACTTTCGCTTCCGCCTCCGCCAGTTCTTTTTTGGCTTTTTCTATTTCCAGGATTTTTTCCGGGTCGGTGGTGATTATTTGGTCTTCGGTGTAGGAAGCGATGACTTTTATGGCCGCGTGCTTCCGGCCGGCGAGAAACAGTCCTTCTCCCACGTCCGATTCCAAAAGAATGAATTTTTCTTCCTGGGTTAGGTTCAGAGTTTTGACCAGGAAATCAATCATTGCCGGGGATTGTTTTAAAAGAAGGGCCAGGGACGAGTTGGTGACTATGGGATGGCCGAATTTGGAAGCCATAAAGTCCTCCACGTCCTGGGTGATGGTGGTGACGCCCAAATAATATTTTCTGGCGCGTTTGACGAGCCCGAACATGAAAGAAGCCGCGTCTTCGTGGCGCATCATCAGCCAGGCCTCGTCAACCACCACAATCCTCCGTTTCAGTTCGGTCCTGACCAGATTCCAGATGTAGTGCAAAATGACGTACATCGCCAAAGGCCGCAATTCCTCTTCCATGTCCCGGATATTGAAAACCACCATCCGGTTTTTTACTTCAACGTTCGTCGGTTGGTTGAAAAATCCGGAATAACTTCCTTCGGTGTATTTCAAAAGCCGGGTGGCCAAACTTTTGGCGCCTTCCATGCCGTTAAGAACGGTTTGCAGGTCGGAAAGAAGCGGAGGGTTCATTTTGGAAAAATCCCTGGTTTCCGGAGTGATGTCCCGGGAAGCGTAGGTTTCGGCCACGGCCTTGTCAATAATGGCGTCTTCTTCCGGAGTCAATCCGCCGAGCATCATCCGCAGAAGGCCGATGATATTGACGATGTTGCTTCTCAGGACGTCGGCCGAGGTTTCGTCTTCCCGGACCGCCGGCAAATCAAAAGGGTTGATATGATGTTCGGAAGTCAGGGAAACCCGGAAAAAAGTGCCGCCCACGGTTTCGCAAAGATATTTGTATTCGTTTTCCGGGTCAATGACGATGACTTCGGTTCCCATCATCAACGAGCGCAGAATTTCCAATTTGGAGGCGAAGGATTTTCCCGCTCCGGATTTGGCGAAAATCACCAAGTTGTAGTTTTCCATGGAAAAACGGTCGAAAAGAATCAAAGAGTTGTTGTGCCGGTTGATGCCGTAAAGAATTCCCTTGTCCGAAGTCAAATCCGCCGAAATGAACGGAAAAATAGTGGAGAGCGGCGACGAATTCATGGTGGTGCGGATGGTCAGCTCATCCTGTCCCAAAGGCAGGGCCGAATTCAGGCCTTCCATCTGCTGAAAAAGCGCCTGTTTGGTGTAAACCATCCGGCCTTCCAGGAGCGAGCGGATGAGGTTTTCCGTTTCGTCCAATTCCTGGGCCGAGTTGCCGTAAAAAGTGACGTAAACGCCGACGCTGAAAAGTTTTTCCCTGGCCTGCTGGAGTTTGTCCCTTAAATCCTCAATGTCCTCGAGGGCGGTTTCCAGGATGGGGTCGCGCACTTTTCCTTTTTCCTGAGAGATGTTTATTTGGCTTTGAACCTGAGCGACCTTTTTTCTTAAATTCTTCAGAGCGATGGTCGTTTCCACCGGGTGGACGAAAATGGATATGTCCATCGGCTGGTCCAAATTTATCACCGGCGAAAACCAGCTCGTCCCGAGGTATCTCGGATAAGTGAAAATGAAAACCGTCCGGCAGAATTTTTTGCCGATTTTCAGAAAATTGCTGTTGACTTCCAGGGCCGACGGAGCCATCAGGTTTTTAATGACGTCCGAAATTTCGTTCGTTTCTCCTTCTTTTCCGGGAGCCGACGGGCGGGGAATCAAATTTTTTAAAAAATCCATTATATCGCGCGGAAAAGCGCGGATATCTAACGGAAAAACGCAGAAGATTTCCGCGAAAATCCGTTTGATATCCGAGTAATTCCGTTATTCTTCCAATGGCAGTTCTTCAAGAATTTTCAATTTCTTTTTTTCTATTTGTTCGGGGTTGTAGAGATTGTAAAACAATTCAATCAGTTCTTTGGTTTCCAGCGGCACGGCCCGGATGTCCAATTTAGACAGCCCGGAGACGACGTATTCCACCCGCTGGTTTAGCTGGTTTTTCGCTTCCTCGAATTTTTCTTTGGACACTTCGGTCGCCGCAGCCTTTTTAGTCGGCTTTAAGACGCTTGTTATTCCCGAAGACAGGGCTTCGCCGGCGGCCGAATAGGGAATGACCATAAAAAATGTTTTGGACATTATGTTCGCCGTTTCCACGAACGATTTGACGAATTCTACGTATTCCGCGATTTGAATTTGCAGGAGTTCGTTCGTTTCCTGTTTCCGTCGTTCATTCAGGTAAACAAGATAATCTTCTATGTTGAGTTTTCGGGAATGGACGAAAAACTGCACCGAAAAATCCAAGGAATTCAAAAAGTTGGCGAAGCCGTTGATGATTGATTCCTGTTCTTCGGCCGATTTCAGTTCAAAATTCAAACTGGAAGCCATCACGATTCTCCTTAATCCCTTGTTTTTAAGAATCACAACGTCGTCGCGGATTTCGTCGATAGCCACGAATTTTTGGGTAGGCACGATTTCGGATTTGGGGATTTGGGTTGGTTGAGCCATAATTAACGGATTTTCTCGGATATCGGACGGAATTTCGCGGAAGATTTTTCCGCGTTATTCTATTTGATATCCGAGCGATTCCGCTATTTAGAAAAAGGGGCTTTTTCAATGAAGTTCGTCGGCAGGGTTTCTTTTTGGCCGGACTCGGTTTTTTTCCAAATGTATATTTTCGGATTGAAATAATACCAAAAAGCGGAAAAGATAAAATTGACGAACGGCCGGCCGTTGATTTTAACGAAAGCCATTCCCATCCCCGCGATTCCGAGAATCACGGTGACCAAAAGCCAAACGCCGAATTTAACCGTAAAGAACAAAATAAAAGAAATAGCCGCTGGTCCGGCTAAATACAAGAATTGTTTTAAAGTCAGGGGACCGATGATTTTGTCTTCTATTTCAATGAATTGGGGAACTTGATACTGCAATTTTTTGCCATCAGTCATCAGCCATCGGCCATCAGGTAAATTTAATTTCCAAGTGGCTATTGGCTAGTGACCGGTGGCGAAATTATTCCAAATTTTTCAAATCCACCACGTTTCCTTTCAAATCGCTGATATTGATTTTGGTGAGGTCAATGGGTTCGGCGGGGACGAAAATTTTCGGTCTTTCCGCGATTGCCGGTTCGGCTGTCTGAGGCGGGGTTGTTTGCCGGGATTCGCCAACCGGAGGAGGCGTTGGCGGTTTTGGCGGCGTCGGAGCGGGAGGAATTGCCGGTTTTGGCGGTCCGCCAGCCGGCGGAGAAGGCGGGGCAACTGGCGGAGTAATCGGCCTTGGGCTCAGAGCCGGCGATTCATAGGCCGGCCTTTGATAAGCCGGAGACGGCGGAGTAATGGTTTTAGGGACAATAACGCCGGGCGGAGTTATGGGTCGGGGCGGAATAAAAGGTTTTGGCGAAGGGAGGGGTGGAGCCGGCCGGCTTGTTGGAATCGGCGGGGAAATTGCCGGCTTGGGAGTTGTCGCGATTGGGGTCGGAGGCGGGCCGGCCGGACGGGAAGGCAAGCCGCTCGGCGCGGCCGCGGGAATCGGCGGTCGGCTGATAGGCGGAATGGTTGGTGGAGCCGGTTTGGGCGCGAGTGCCGGAACCGGTGGTGGAGAAACCGGACGGAGGGCTGGCGTTGGGATTGGAGGAGGCGCCGGTCTTTCCATGTTTATTTCTTCAGGCGCGGCGATTCCGTGGATTTTCCTTAAACTGAGGCGGATGGGAGTGAAAATTTTGAAATTAACTTCTTGGCTGATAGCCTGCCCCATTTGGCCGTCAATGTCCAAAACCGTTTTTAGTTCAACCCCGAGATTTTGGGGCGGCAGGAGTCCCATTATCACCAGGCCAACTTGTCCGGCAAATAAAGAAATTTTTTCTTTGGGTAAATGGAATTTTTCGGCGATTTGCCTGATTAAAACGGCGTTGATTTCCGAAAAAAGCGCCGATTTGAGGTCAGCCGGCAGTTGGAGAAATATTTGTTCCAATTGTTCGCGGGGATAATCCATGGCCAAAAAATTATTAACCAGTGGTGAAAGGCACTTCTTGTGGGGCCCGTTTTTTGAATTTGGGCTTTATCACGGATTGGCCGGGTTGAGAATAAAGATAGTTTAATGTAGTTTGGTCAATTTCGTCTTCATAAGTATCCTCTATCTCTTTTTGAATTATATCCAATTTGGCGAATTCACCCTGTTCGGCAAGTTTGCTAATATGGGCGCCGCGAGCCGTTTTAAGAAGTTTTTTATCTTTAGATAAACTCGCAAAAGAGTCGCCGTTCATATTGACCCAGTCGTTCGGCTTCAAGGTTTTTAATACATCTTCCACGCTTTTGACGGATTCTCCCATAATAGATCCGAGCATTTTTTCGCTTATTTTTCCGGCTATAGTCGGGTCAAATTTGATAATAGATCTGGCCAGGTCTTTATTTCCTCCTTTAAAAGCTTGCTTCGCCGCTTGTTCGGCGTCGTCAGAGTTTTTTAATACTTTACCCAACGCGCCTTGTCCGGCTAACACCGATTCAATAGCCCGTTTTTTTGGAGCATCGACCTTGGAATGAAGAGAGGCAAGATATTCGGGCGATTGTTTTTTATACCGCTCTTCCAGTTGTTTTTCGTATTGCCGTCCGGATTCGGCGTACCGGTGCAAAGGCCGGCTAAGCTGACGTATTCCGGCAAGTCTGCCGATTCTGGTTTTATCAAAGGCTTCGCCGAGCTTTCCTGCCCATCGGCTGGTCGGTGCCTGGACTCTCCGGCCTGCCCAGACAGCCATTCCCGCGCCCATCTTTTTACCCAAAC
>CAZICC010000028.1:0-5282 GCA_964537645.1 uncultured Candidatus Saccharibacteria bacterium
CCATACCGCTGATACACCGGAAGAAGCGCTTAAAAGTTTAAAAACGATATTTGGCCCAAAATTCGAAGAAATGAAGCAAAAAGGCAATTTGCCCGCGGAGCTTTGGGATTTATTCCAAAACCCAAAAGAGCCGGAGAAAATGGCCAATTCTCATCCCTGACGGCGAAATCTACAGATTGCCGAGCCAATAAATTTTATGGACCAAAATCTCAGGCAAAAACTTTCAAGCAACCTTTGCGGCCGGTGCGGCGGCCCGGCGCCGGGCTGGAAATGCCCGAAATGCGCCAAAACGGCCAAGGCCTTTGACCCGTCGCACTGGCGGGATTGCAAAGAAGGCGGAAAAATGGAGGCGCAGTGCCAAAAATGCGGCCAGGCCGAAAGCCGGTGCGGTTGCGAAACGGTTTCAAAATGAATCCCAAAAAGCCCCCGCTCGCGGGGCTTTTTTTTGCTTTTCCGGCGGCCTAAACAGTCAAACCGGCCGAATCGCTGTCGTTGTGTTTTTTATTCCCATTTTATACTATAATGGGATTGAGGATAATTTATAACGGATTAACGGATTTAAATCCGGCAAAAAAAATGCTCAAAAAAAGACAAACTCTGACCAAGAGCTTTGTCGGCGCTTTCCGGGGCATCGGCCATGCCGTCGCGGAAAGAAATTTTTTAATCCAGACGGCTGTCGGCTTTTCCGCCATTGTTCTGGCTTTTGCCCTGAATCTCGCCCTTTGGGAAAAAGTCGTCATTATCATCTTAACCGCCCTGGTGCTGGCCGCGGAAATCATCAACTCCGCTTTTGAGCGGCTCTTGGACACGGTCATTAAAGAACATTCCCGGGAAGCGGCCCGCATCAAAGAACTGATGGCCGCCGCGGTTTTTATCTTTTCCCTGGCCGCCTTCCTCGTCGGCCTTTGGTTGTTCGGCCGGGCGGTGTTTGGCGCCTGATTATGAGAAATATCCTCCGGATTCGCTGGTCCGAAAAATTAATCATCGGGTTTTTGGTTGTTTCTTTCGCGGCCGTCCTCGCTTTGGCCGTTTTCGTCCATTTCTCGCCGCTTAACGACCCGGATATCATAGTTTCCCGGATGCTGCAAAGCCAGAACCCGACTGTCCTCGCGCCGCTGATGCGATTCGTGAGTTTGTTCGGCGACATCCGGGTCGCGGTTTTGAGCGTCATTTTTTCCGCGGCTTTTTTCGCCGTTTTGTCCCGACCCAAGGAAGCGCTGTTCGTTTTCCTGACTCTGCCGGCCAGCGGCTCCACTTTTATTTTCAAGCTTCTCGTCAACCGGCCGCGGCCGGAAGCGGGCATCGTTGAAGTCGCCCAGCGCCTGCCGGATCCCGGCTTCCCCAGCGGCCACGCGGCTTATTACGTCATTTTTTTCGGGTTTATTTTCGTGACCATGTTCACGGTGAAAGAACTGCCGTTTTTGGTGCGGCTGGCCGCGGGAGCGTTGTCAATAGCTTTGATTTTCTCGGTTTCTTTTTCCCGGGTGTACATGGGAGTCCACTGGATGACCGACGTCATCGGCGGATATTTTTTGGGATTCGCGATGCTGATGACTATGCTTTATTTTTATTTTCGCGACCGCAAAGAAACCAGCCGCGATTAACTTATGCGCGCCGGCATCGCCACATTCACTTTGGACTACGGCAAATGCCCGCCCTGGCTTTACGAGCGGATGGTCCGACTCGGCCGGGAAATGGCCCAAGTCATTGCCGCCGAGTACGAGTCGGATGAATTCGTAAAGCGGCTGGCCGACCCGGTCTGGTTCCAGTCGCTGGGAACGGTCCTGGCTTTTGACTGGAACGCTTCGGGGCTGACCACGATTTTAACCGCCGCCCTGAAAGAGGCCATAAGAGGACAAGAAAAAGATCTGGGCGTTTTCATCTGCGGCGGCAAAGGCAAAACCTCGCTCAAAACGCCGGATGAAATCAGAAACTGGGGCGAACGACTCAATTTTTCCGGCGAAAAAACCCGGGCCCTCGTTTACAATTCCCGGATGAGCGCCAAAGTGGACAGTTCTTTGGTACAGGACGGCTTCCAAATTTACCACCACTGCTTCTGCTTCAGCCGGAGCGGTTGCTGGACGGTCATCCAGCAGGGAATGAACGCCGCGGCGCAAACCGCCCGACGCTACCACTGGTTTTCCGAAAAACCGGAATTCTCTCCGCCCCCGGCCCCGAAAAACGGCTGGCCCGAACGAACTCTGGTCTGCGAGCCGCATTCGGCGGTCAGTTGCGAAACTTTGGCGCCGACTTTGAATCTGGCGGCCGCCGAATCCGAAAAAACCCGGAATTTAAGCAGTGAGCTGGCGCGGGCCGGCTACAATACCCTGATGAAAGACATACGTCTTTTGCGAAAAAACTCTTCAAACCTGCACCAAATGGCGGCATTTGAAACAAAAGGCGGGCAACTGACCCTGCTTAACCTGGAAGACACCGAATTTCGGAGCCATCCGGTAATCGCGGAGGATTTTTCCAAAAGCCGCTACCTGGAAAAGATTCTTTGGCAGATTTGCGACAAAAAGCCCTCCGATTACGAAAAACTCCTCGCCGAGCGCGGCGTGGGCCCGAAAACCATGCGGGCATTGGCGCTGGTGGCCGAAATCATTTACGGCGCCAAGCCTTCGTTTGAAGACCCGGCCCGATACAGCTTCGCCCACGGCGGCAAAGACGCCACTCCTTATCCGGTTGACCGGCCGACCTACGACAAGACCATTTCCCTGATGCGGGAACTCGTCAACAAATCCAAAATCGGCGTTTACGACAAAAACAGAATTAACGGTCGATTGAAAATTAGGCAAGCAATTTAAGCGATTGTGGATAACTAGCTGGCTTTTTGCTCTATTTTAGGTTAAAATAAAGTGTGGAGAATTAAAGCCGTTGAAATTCATTATCATTAACCCGATCCCGCTTTTTTGTTTACGGGCGCGAAGAGCGCAACCAATGGAAAGAGCGGGATAAAAAAATGGAAGGATATTGCGTAAAGTGCAAAGCCAAAAGGGAAATGAAAGACGCGAAAGAAGTGACGATGAAAGGCAAAGGCGGCAAAACCCGCTCGGCCATGAAAGGCGTCTGCCCGAAATGCAACACCGGAATGTACCGCATAATGGGGCTGAAAAAGTAAGAACGGTCAATTAATCGTATTTCTACTCAACATCAAAGTTGTCCCTAATTTTGCGGACAACTTTGATGTTATTTGATGCCTGAATTCGCAAAAGAAGAGCCCGGTCCGCCGGCGCGGCCGGAGCCGATTCGGCAAAACGAAAACGCGCTTCCGGAAACGGCGAAATCCCCGCCTAAAAGCGTCAAGGTTTTTTCCCTTGCTTCGTTCCTCAACGATTTGGGTTCGGAAATGATAAGCCCGGTTTGGCCGCTTTTCGTCACGGGAGCGCTGGGCGCGCCGATGGCTTTTTTGGGGTTTCTGGATGGATTGGGCGACGCCCTGGTTTCGCTTTCACAGGCCGGCTCGGGCGTACTCTCCGACAAGTTAAAGAAGAGAAAAATTTTCATCTGGCTCGGTTATTCTTTCGGGGGCCTCGCGAGAATCGGTTATGCCCTCAGCACGCATTTTTTGTGGCTGGTTCCCTGCAAGGTTTTCGACCGCCTGGGAAAAATGCGCGACGCGCCCCGCGACGCCATGGTCGCCGACGCCACCACCCGGCGCAACCGCGGCCGGGCTTTCGGACTTTTGGAAATGATGGACAGTTTGGGAGCCGTCTCGGGAATAATCGCTTCCATAATCCTTTTCAAATATCTGGGGTTTCAAAATCTTTTCCTTCTGGCGGCCGCGCCTTCCGTCATCGCCGTCATTTTCATTTTGGCGCTCATCAAAGAGAAGCCGCCCCGGCCCGACGGCCGTTTCCGGCCGATTGCCTTCAAAAAACTGGACCGCAACCTTAAATTTTTCTTTTTCGTTTCGGCCATTTTCGGGCTGGGATTTTTCAGTTATTCTTTTCTTCTGATTTACGCCAAGGAGTTCGGGTTCAAGACCGAGCAAATACCGATTCTATATCTGATTTTTTCTCTCTCAACATCGCTCGCCGCCATACCTTTCGGCCGCCTTGCCGACCGCTGGCGCCGGAAATATCTCATTATAACCGCTTATTCTTTCTGGGGGATGACCGCGTTGGGATTTTTAGTCGTCGCCGAATCAGTCGCGGCGTTCGCCTTCCTTTTCGTTCTTTACGGGCTTTATAAAGCGGCTCTGGAACCGAGCCAGCGGAGTTTCGTCTCGGAGCTGGCCCCGCCGGAATTCAAAGCCAGCGTCCTGGGTTTTTTCAAGATGATAATGGGCATCATCGCCTTTCCGGCGTCGCTCCTGGCGGGAATTCTGTGGACGACGCTCGGCTCAACCGCGCCTTTTTATCTTTCTTTGGCCCTGACGGCGGCGGCCTTGATTTTGATTTTTTTCGTTCGCGAAAAAAAGGCGGAAGAAATGGCATAACGCGGAAAATATGGTATAATCAAAATGAAGCGGCGCCCAAAAATCAATTTTGAACTTTTCGTTGAAGTTTTCTCCATCGGACTTGTGATAGTTCTGGGAACGCTGTGGTGGCTTGAATTTCATTATTTTGTCGGCACTCATAAATCGGCCGCGGAAAGAGCCGCTTCTTCTCCGAAAACCATTATTGCCTTCGGCGATTCCCTCACCGCCGGCTACGGAATAGGGCCAGGGTCCAATTACGTCGGTATCTTGAAAAGAAAAATCGGCCGGCCCATAATAATCGCCGCCAAATCGGGCCGCACCACGGCCGAAGCCCTATTGGCCTTGGATTCGGAAGTAATATCGCGCCGCCCCGACATAGTCATCGTGCTTCTCGGCGGCAACGACTTCCTGAAGGGCGCGCCTAAATCGACTTTATTCGGCAACCTCCGCCAAATCGTCAGCCGGATAAAAGCAGCCAGGGCCGAGGTGATTCTCGTCGGCATTCCGGCCGGATTTTCGGACGAATACGACCGGGAGTTCGAAAATTTGGCCGCCGAAACGTCCTCTATTTACGTCCCTAACATTTTAAAAGGCATACTGGGCGCCAAAGAATTCCTTTGGGACCAGGTTCATCCGAATATTGAAGGCCATAAAATCATGGCCGAAAGGGTTTACCGGGCTTTGGCGCCCCTGCTTTAAATAATATGGAACAGTGGAAAAAATTTTTTGCCGCTCTGGCGACGCTGGGCGAAGCCGTTTTTCCGGCGGCCCTGGTTCTTTACCTGGCGGCAAAAAACGGGGCCTGGGCTGAGTCGTCAAAAGTATTGGTGGCGGCGATGCCCGATTGGGAGAAACCGAT
>CAZICC010000028.1:5292-8703 GCA_964537645.1 uncultured Candidatus Saccharibacteria bacterium
GCACCCGCGCCTGCGCTACGTGCAGTGTGACCTCCTCAAGCCGCGCAACGTGCGCTCGCTGCTCTTCGGCGCCGCCGCCGATTTCGTCTCCCCCTATCTTCTGCCGGCGGGGTTCGTTTTTCTTGTTTGCCTGGCAATCGGGCCGCAAAATTTCACCCGCAGAGCGCGGATTTTATGGAACGCGCTGTGGGTGTTTCTCGTTTTCAACATTGCCCTGTTTCTCGCGGAAATAGCCAACCCCTTAAAAATGCCGGTTTGGCCGATTGCGATAAATATTGCCGCCGACATCATCGGACGGGCTCAGAATATTTTCAGCTTCAATGTTTATATCGGTTGGGCCGCGGGCATATCTTTCATTTATTCGCTGACGATTTACGTTAAAGACCTGATATCGGCCTTCATGAACTTTTCCGTCGGTTTTATGGACCGCCGGATAAAACCCATTCCGGTTGACGAACTAAAAACGGCCTTGGGCGTCAGATTAATCAGGACACCGGCCAACCTGATTCCCGTAACGCCGTCGCTTATGGGATTGATGATTTTGATCTTCGCCCTCGGCGCCTTGCCTTTGATTGTGGCCCCTTATTTTCAGGAACTATCAATGACTTCCGTGATGAATATTTTAGGCGCGGCGATTATGGCTTACGGATTCGTCCAAATTTTCGGCATTTTCTTCATTTTTTTGACGGGACTGGTTTATTACCTGATAAAAAATATTTCCGGCCGGCCGAAACAGCCGACTATCCCCGCTTTCAAATGAAAAACGAAGCCGCCAAAAAGAAGCTGGCTATCTTTGACATAGACGGGACGATTTTCCGCTCCAGTTTGCTGGTGGAACTTATCAACGCCCTGGTGCGCCGGAAAATATTTCCGCCAAGAGCCAAAAAAGAAATGGAAAGCGAATATCTGGCCTGGATGAACCGCCAGGGCACCTACGAAAATTACATCCAAAAAGTCAACGAAGTTCATCGCCAATATCTGAACGGCTGCAAAAAATCCGCAGTTGACAAGGTCATCAAAGAAGTAATCAAATGGCAGCGCGACCGGGTTTACGTCTTCACCAGGGACCTCATCAAGGCGCTGAAACCCGATTTTTATCTCCTGGCGATTTCCGGCTCCCCGCAAGACATCGTTCAAAAATTCGCCCAAAACTTCGGCTTCAACCGCGTCTACGGCCGGATTTGCGAATTGCGAGACGGCCGGACCTACACCGGCCGGATTCTCAACGAGGATTTCATCTCCGACAAAAAAGAAGTGGTCGGCGCGTTTTTGCGCGAAACCGGTTTTTCCCTCAAGGGGTCAATCGGCGTAGGCGACACGCGGTCGGACGCCAGTTTTTTACGGATGGTGGATTGGCCCGTCGCTTTCAATCCCAACAGGGAACTCGCCGAAATCGCCAAAAAGAAAAAATGGCAGATTGTGGTCGAGAGAAAAGACGTCATATACTATATTTGAAATTCCTAAATCCGGGTTTCTAATTCCTAAACAACATTCGTGGCGCGAATTGTCCAAATTATCTTAACATCCTGCTTTTGCGCCGGGGTTTTGCCGATTTTGACGGCGGGGAAAGTTTCGGCCCATTTGCCGGTTTTTAAATCCGGGGAAAGCGGAAGTTTTTCCAGAGCGCAGGAAATTTTCAGGCCCGAAACGGCCCAAATGATTTTCGGAAAATTGCAAGCGGGAAAAACCGATTTTTACAAATTCAAAATCGCCGGCTCTTTCAATCTTCATATCCAAATCCTCGCGCTCAAAAACAAGGAAAACGCCGATTTCAGGCCGGCGTTGGCGGTTTTGGGACCGGGACTGGATAAAACAGAGGATTACGTTCCTTTTTTAATCGAAGAAGAATTGGGGGCGCTCGTTCTTTACGACAAACGGCAAGCGGCGCGCGAAACGTATTTTGACTACGGAACTTTGACGCGTTATTTTAAAGGCGAAGAAATCCGGCAATACCTGACCGAGCCGGGCGATTATTGGCTCGCGGTTTTTGACCTGGAAAACCGGCCGGGGACGTACGCCATCCGGATTTCCGACAAGGAAGATTGGCGGCTTGGCGCCGTATTAAGCCGGATTAAAGGAATTTTTAAGCTTAAAACGGGATTGTATTAATATGGTGTTTGACAAGCTCGTAGTCGGCCCGTTTGAAACCAGTTGCTACCTGGCGGGCGACATTGATTCGTTGGAATGCGCCATCATAGACCCGGGAGCGGAGCCGGAAAAAATCATCGGCCGTATCCGGGCCGGCCGCCTAAAACCCAAAATGATTCTCCTGACCCACGGCCATTTTGACCATTTCGGCGCCGCCAGCGATCTTAAGGAAAAATTCAAAATACCCCTGATGATGGACAAAGACGATTTGCAAACCATTGACCAGTCAATCGAATTCGCGCCGCATTTCGGCATTTATTCAAGCAAATGCTATCCCGACGAACTGCTAAAGGACGGCGATATAATCCGCGCCGGCAAGTATGCCCTGAAAGTCATGGAAACCCCCGGCCACACGCCCGGAGGGCTGTCGTTCCTTGCCGATAACGAAATTTTCGTCGGCGATACCCTGTTCAAAAACGGAATCGGCAGGACCGACTTGCCGGGTGGCGACGCGGCGCTCCTCAAAAAATCCCTCTTGAAAATAATCCGGCTTGATGATAGCCTGAAAATCCTATCCGGCCACGGCGACGAAACGACTATCGGCCAGGAAAAAAAGAATAATCCATTTTTAAGGATTTAACGCCATGGAATTAACCATTTTGATATTCGTGCTGGTGACTCTGATTGCCGGCATAGCCGGTATTTTTTGGTTTTTAAAAAATCAGGAGACCGAAAAAAAAGGGGAAAAAATGGGCTTGTCCCTGATTCAGAACCAAATGAACGAGCTCGCCCGAAGGCTGGATTTCCAATTGGGAAAATCCAACGAGGCCATACAAAGACAATTCATTGAAAGCGCCAAAAACTTGCGCGAAGTGACCGAACGACTCGCGAAGCTGGACGAAACCAATAAACAAGTGGTGAACTTCGCCGACCAACTGAAAAATCTGCAAGACATCCTAAAAAATCCCAAACAGCGTGGGATATTCGGCGAATATTACCTGGAAACCCTGCTCAAAAACGCTTTCCAGCCCAAACAGTACCAGATGCAATACAAATTCAAAGACGGGGAAATCGTTGACGCGGTAATTTTTTTCGGAGACAAAATAATACCGATTGACTCCAAATTCTCGCTTGAAAATTATAACCGCATCGTTGAAGAAGCCGACCCAACCAGAAGAGAAGAACTGGAAAGCGTCTTTAAACAAGACCTGAAAAAACGAATTGACGAAACTTCCAAATATATACGGCCCCAGGAAGAGACGACCGAATTCGCCTTTATGTTCATACCGGCGGAAGGCATTTATTACGACCTTTTGGTCAATA
>CAZICC010000029.1:0-8580 GCA_964537645.1 uncultured Candidatus Saccharibacteria bacterium
AAATAAGGGTGGAAATCAAAATAAAAAGTAATTTCTATCCTTATGTGTAAGAAATAATTAGTTTTGAGATGACCTCTTTATCAAGCACCGAAATAAGGTCAATGGATTCGCAACACTTGGGGTATACTGTATCCGTATGGCATAAAAACATTAGGGAGCGTTGCTAAAAAAGGAAAATCGTCGTAAAATATAAACAATGGCGCTAAAAATAAAAAAACTACTCCTGTTCCTGGGCGACGTTTTCACGCTGTATCTCGCCATGACTTTCGCGCTCCAAATCCGCTATGGAGCCGATTTTAATTACCAATTGTGGAAAACGCACTTTTTGCCTTTTTCCATAATTTACGCCTTGTGGCTCGTCGTTTTTTATATCATCGGCCTTTACGACCTGAAAACCGCGGCCAACAACCTGAATTTCTACACCCGGCTCTTCAAGGCGCTCGCCGTCAGCACGGCCCTCGCCGCCATCTTTTTCTATTTCCTGCCGCTTTACCAGATAACCCCGAAAAGGATTCTCGTTTACAACGCCGCCGCCTTCGCCCTGATTTTCGCCGGCTGGCGGCACCTTTTCAACCGGTTTTTGCGCAGTCCCACCCTCTCGCACAATATTTTAATCATCGGCGCCAACAAGGAAGTCGGCGACCTGATTTCGGCCTTGAGCCAGCGGCCGCAGCTCGGCTACAAAATAACGGCTATGATTGATTTGGCGACCGCGGCGCCGGACATCCACCAACCGGCGTTCCAGAACATAAAAGTCGCCCGCTCAATCGCCGACATCCCGGAAATCGTCAGGGAAAACTCGGTTAAAACCATCGTCAGCGCCGTTGACCCGAGGGAAAACCCCCGGTTGCTTTCCGCCCTTTACGAATGCCTTCCTTATAAAATAAATTTTTCGGATTTGGCCGATTTTTACGAAACCATAATCGGCAAAACGCCCCTTTCCATCATCGGCGAGGTCTGGTTTTTGGACAACCTTATGAGGAACGAAAAACAGATTTTCGACGCTTCCAAAAGGGTTTTTGACGTCGTTGGCGCGGCGGTCCTGGGAACGGCGAGCTTGCTTCTTTATTTTTTCATCGCCCCGGCCATCAAAATCGACAGCCGCGGCCCGGTTCTCTATTCGCAAAAACGGGTGGGAAAGGACGGAAAAGTTTTTAGCATGGTGAAATTCCGCACCATGGTCCGGGACGCGGAAAAAGACGGAATTCAATGGGCGCAAAAAACGGATTTGCGCGTCACGCGGGTCGGCCGGTTTTTGCGGCGCACCCGCCTTGACGAATTGCCCCAACTCTGGAACGTGTTTTTGGGACAGATGAGTTTCGTCGGCCCGCGGCCCGAACGGCCAGAATTCGTGGAACTCCTGGCCGCGGAAATCCCCTTCTACCAGATGAGGCACCTCGTAAAGCCGGGTCTTTCCGGCTGGGCGCAGATAAACTTTCCCTACGGCGCCTCGGTCTCCGACGCCATGGAAAAACTGCAGTACGATTTGTATTACGTCAAGAACCGCTCGTTCATTCTGGACATCGGCATCGTTTTAAAGACGATAAACATAATCTTAAAAAGAGAAGGGGTTTAAAATTAACCTGATCGCCTTAATATTTAAAATTTTAATTTCTAATTTTTAATTTCGAATCAAATTCGAATTCTTTAATTTTTGAAACGGTTTAGAAATTCAGTCATTAAAAATTCATTCAAAATTCAAAATTTAAAATTGAAAATTGCCCAAATCAATTAGAATTTATATACCCGAGATTAAACACTTAAAATTGGCTGTCGTTGGCCTCGGTTACGTCGGCCTGCCGCTTTGCGCGGCTTTCGCCAAAAAGGGAATCAGGGTGGCCGGCTTTGACATTTCCCGGGAAAAAATCGCGGCGCTCAAAAAGGGCGTCGACCCGACCGGAGAACTCGCCGATGGCGAAGTTTCACTCCCTAAAATATTTTACACGGCCGACCCGCGCGAATTGCGCCGCGCCAATTTCATCATCGTGGCCGTGCCCACGCCGATTGATGAAGCCAAGCAGCCGGATTTGGCCCCGGTCAGGAAATCGGCCGAAGTCATCGGCAGGAACCTCGCCAAAAACGCGGTCGTCGTCTACGAATCAACGGTCTATCCGGGCGTGACCGAGGAAATCTGCGGCCCGATACTGGAGCGATTTTCGGGATTGCGCTGCGGCAAAGATTTCTGGCTCGGCTATTCGCCCGAACGAATCAATCCGGGCGACAAGGAACACACGCTGGAAAAAATCGTCAAAGTCGTCTCTGGAATGAACCACCGGACGCTAAAACGCGTGGCTTCGGTTTACGGAATCGTCTGCGAAGCCGGCGTTTACGAAGCGCCCGACATCAAAACCGCCGAAGCCGCCAAAGTCATTGAAAACATCCAGCGCGACCTGAACATCGCCCTCGCCAACGAATTGTCCCTGATTTTCAACCGCCTGGGCATTTCCACCGCCGAAGTCCTGAAAGCCGCCGGAACCAAATGGAATTTCCACAAATACCAGCCGGGGCTCGTGGGCGGGCACTGCATCGGCGTCGACCCCTACTACCTCACCTACCTCGCCCAAAAACTCGGCTACCATCCGAGGGTGATACTCGCCGGCCGGGAAATCAACGATTACATGGCCGAACACGCCGCCGAGCTCGTTATCAAAGGGCTGGCAGAAGCCGGAAAAAAAATCCGGGGCTCGCGGACGCTAGTCATGGGACTGACTTTCAAGGAAAACATCAACGACACCCGGAATTCCAAAGCCAAAGACGTCATCAGGCGCCTGCGGGAATACGGCATAGAAGTATTGGGGCACGACCCGATGCTCTCGAAAGAAGAAACCAGCCGCTTCGGCGTCAAAAACGTCGTTGACCTCGCCAAATCTCCGAAGGTTGACGCCGTGGCGCTGCTCGTAATCCACGACCAGTTCAAGGAAATGACCCTCGCCGGCCTGAAAAAACTGATGAAAAGCCCCGGGGTGCTGATGGACGTCAAAAACCATTTCGCGAAGGAAAACAAGAAGGGAATGATATATAAAAGTTTATAACAGTATAACGCTAATTTACGAATTTATGCGAATGACACGAATAGATTTTATTCGCGACATTCGCGTATAATTTGCGTTATTCGCGTTATAGTCATGTGCGGGATCGCCGGCAAACTCTATTTCGACCCCAACCGTCAGGTCCGCCGCGACCTGATTTTAAATATGAACCGGGCGCTGGCCCGCCGCGGCCCTGACGACGAAGGCGTCTGGATAAAAGGCAACATCGGTCTCGGCCACCGCCGTCTTGCCATCATTGACCCGTCCCCTTCCGGGCGCCAGCCGATGTCCGACAGCGAAGGAAAAATCTGGATTGTCTTCAACGGCGAAATTTACAACTTTCTGGAACTGCGCCGGGAACTGGAAAAAGACGGGGTCCGCTTCCGCTCAAAAACCGACACCGAAGCCATAATTTACCTTTACAAGAAACACGGCGTTGACTGCCTGAAATATTTGCGGGGAATGTTCGCCTTCGCCATCTGGGACGACGATAAAAAACATTTGTTTCTGGCCCGCGACCGCGTCGGCAAAAAACCGCTGAAATTTTTCCACGGCCCGGATTTTTTCGTTTTCGCCTCCGAATTGAAAGCGATTCTGAAAGACCCTCAGGTCCGCGGAGAGCCGGATTTTGAAGCCATCCACCATTACCTGACGTTCCAGTACGCGCCGGCGCCGCTCACCGGTTTCCGGGGCATCCGAAAACTGCCGGCTGGCCACTATCTCCTGTTGAAATTGACAGAAGAACGCGGATATCAAACGGAAAAACGCGGAATTGAAAATACCGAATTGCTTTACGAAAATTTGACTTACAAAATCAGAGGGGCACTATTTGAAGTTTGGAAACAATTGGGCCCCGTATTCAAAGAATCTATTTATCAGAAATCTCTGGAAAAAGAATTTTTAAAAAGAGGCATTTCTTACGAATCTCAAAAAGAAATACCAATCCATTACAATAAAGAAAAAATTGGAACTTATCGTCCGGATTTTATTATTGACAATAAAATCATTCTTGAGCTGAAAAAAATAAACTTTTTAACAAAAAATGAAGTATCGCAAATAAAATATTATTTAAAAGGTTCTGATTATAAACTTGCTCTTCTCGCCAATTTCGGAGGGAAAAAATTACAAATTGAACGCTATATTTACGATGAAAACTCCCGAGTCAATCCGTCTGATATCCGAGTAATTCCGTCTATTGAAATAAAGCGCTACTGGCGGCTGGATTATTCCGAAAAATGGGATTTGTCCGAAAAAGAATGGGGAGAAAAAATAATGGCGAAACTGGAAGAATCGGTGAAGCTGCGAATGATTTCCGACGTGCCGCTCGGCGCGTTCCTGTCGGGCGGCGTTGATTCGTCGGCTATCGTCGGCCTGATGGCGAAAGTTTCAAGCCGGCCCGTCAAAACCTTCACCGTCGGATTTGAAGAACAAAGCCACGACGAAACACCCTACGCCCGGCGCGTCGCCGAACTTTTCAAAACCGAACACACGGAACTCGTCGCCAAGCCCGACGCCGTTGAAATTCTGCCGGAACTCGCGCGCCAATACGAAGAACCTTACGCCGATTCCTCGGCCCTGCCGAGCTGGTACCTGGCCAAACTGACCAAAAAATACGTCACCGTGGCCCTCAACGGCGACGGCGGAGACGAAAATTTCGGAGGATACGTCCGCTACAACGCCTGCAAGATTTTTTACGAATTCCACCGCCTGCCCAAGACGCTGCGCAAAAAGTTATTGCCGAAAATCGTTGGAATCTTGGCGAAATTGTTCTATTACGGACCGAGAAAAGAAAAACTTTTGCGGTTCGCCAAAGAAATCGGCCAAGACCCGGAAAAAAGTTATCTGGAACTGGTTTCTTATTTCAATTCGGAGCAAAAAAGCCGTCTTTGGACGGAAGAATTTCCCGCCAGAGGCGGATCCGCCTCTGGCGGGAAAAACCGGCTCGCCGAAACCGATTCTTTCAAAATCCTGGAGCCGAAATTCCAAGAAGCGGAAAAATTTGACTGGCTGGACAAAGTTTTTTACGCCGATTTCAACACTTACCTTCCCGACGATTTGCTGGTCAAAATGGACATCGCCACGATGTCCCACGGCCTGGAAAGCCGCTCGCCCCTGCTCGACCACGAATTCCTGGAGTTGACGGCTAAAATTCCGGCCTATTTAAAAATAAACGGATTTTCTCGGATATCGGACGGATTTTCTCTGAAAAAAATTTCCGCGCCTTTCCGTTTGATATCCGCGTTATTCCGCCAAAACGAAAATAAATACATTTTCAAAAAGGCGCTGGCCGGGTTTCTCCCCGCCGAAATTTTGCGCCGGCCCAAAAAAGGTTTCGGCGCGCCCCTGGAGCGCTGGTTCAAAAACGAACTTAAAAACTACCTGAAATCCGTCCTGCTCTCGCGAAAAGCGCGGGTCCGCGGCCTTTTCAAAAAAGAGGAAATTGAGCGGCTGATTGAAGAACACGGCCGCGGCAAAACCAATTACGCCCACCACTTGTGGGCCC
Source organism: uncultured Candidatus Saccharibacteria bacterium (assembly GCA_964537645.1). Taxonomy (GTDB): domain Bacteria; phylum Patescibacteriota; class Minisyncoccia; order CAZICC01; family CAZICC01; genus CAZICC01. The sequence continues at coordinate 5,533 of CAZICC010000029.1, forward strand.
TGCTGGCCCTGGAGCACTGGTTTAGACAATATTTTGACTAGTGAATCTCTAACCTCAAAACCCTAATCTCAAAATATTTAAATCCATAAATAGTTTAGGGATTAGAGATTGGGATTTAGAGATTTAAATTTGATTAATAATTCTGATTGCGCTCATGAGATTAGTAAGTTTAAAATCATTTCTGTTTGAGAATAAAACCTTGCGCCAGACCATCGCCAAAAACACCTTCTGGCTGTTTTCGGGACAAATCGTCAGCCGGCTTATCAAAGCGGCGTTGATAATCTACGCGGCCCGGATTTTGGGCGTGGAAAACTACGGCATTTTTTCGTTTGCCCTGAGCTATATTGCCATTCTCGCCTTGTTTTCCGACATCGGCATTACTCCTCTTTTGGTGCGGGAAATGTCCAAAAATTCCGAGTTCTCGATCCGCCAAAAATATATTTCAACGTCTTTTTATTTAAAATTGGGGTTGCTCGCGATTTTCCTTATTTTGGTCGTCGTTGGAAGCCATATAACCCCAAAGAAAGAAATCGCCCCAATTTTATGGATACTTGCCGTGATGATGTTTTTTGACATCATAAAAAATGTTTTTTCGGGATTGGCCCAGTCATTGGAAAAAATGGAAATCAATGCCGTTTCCGAAATCTTCACCGCTTTTTTCGCCACCGCCTTCGGATTCGCCTTTCTGCTTCTTTCCCCCTCTCCTCAAAATCTCGCCTGGGCTTACGTCATCGGCGCGGCGGCCGGTTTTTTTGTCTTTCTCGCGACCTTGCGCGGACATCTGGATAAAATATTTTCCGGATTTGAACCAAAACTGGCAAAACAAATTTTGGCCCTGGCCTGGCCTTTCGCAATCGGCTCGCTAATAGGCTCAATTCTCGCCTATACCGACAGTTTAATGCTTGGATGGATGAAGTCCATTGAAAATGTCGGGCTTTACAGCGCGGCCATGAAAATTCCCCAGATATTGTTGGTGCCAGCCGGTCTAATCGCCACGGCTCTCTTTCCCGCCATGAGCCGCTTTGCCGAAAACGGCGATAAATTAAAGACTATCGTGAAAAAAACCAGCGAAATGACGCTTTACCTTTCTCTGCCTTTAATCGTCGGGGGTGTAATACTGGCCCGGCCAATTATGGAAATCGTCTTCGGCAGCCAATATCTGCCGGCTTCTCCGGTCTTTCAAATTATCATCTCAATGGTCCTTATGGTTTATATCGGCACCATCGTCGGCAGCGCTCTTTTCGCCAAAAACCTCCAGAAAAAAACCATGGTTTTTTCGGCGCTGGCCGCCGGCTTAAACGTTTTTTTAAACCTCATCCTCATTCCCCGCTATGACTTCGTCGGCGCCGCCGCGGCTTCGGTTTTTTCGCAATTCATGAATCTTTTTCTCTGCGTCTGGCTGTTCAAAAAAGTCAGCCGGGAATTTCCCGTTTCGCTCCAAGAAATCAAAAAACCGCTGGTCGCCGCGGTTTTAATGGGAGTATTTTTGCTTATTCCGGCCGTTAATCATTTAACCGTTTGGTTGAGCATCCCCCTGGCCGGCGCGCTTTATATCATGATTCTCCGCCTCTCTGGGGCGCCGATTTTCGGACAAATAAATTCTTTAATTTCCGGAAAATAATCCTTGAGTCGGCTGACGCCAAAGCCCGAAAATATCCCGGGTAAAAATTTTTATATTTTCTGACGAGCGCCTTGGAGTTTATGGCCGCTTGCAATCTTGGAGAACCCGCCCCCCCTTGCGAATAGACGCGGTATTTCACTAAATAATCTTCTAAATTGGCGAATTTCCAAAACTTCCCCATTTTCAGCCACAAATCGTAATCTTCGCTGACGGCCAAACTTTCATCATAACCACCCGCCTCAATGGCGGCTTTTTTCAAATATAGCGCGCCGGAATGAACAAAAGGATTCATAAACAACATTTTTCGGCGAATCTCCGCGTCGCCTGAAGGATTCAGCCAGCGCCGGATTTCCCGGCCGCTCTCGTCAATCACAATCGCCCCGCCGCCAATCAAAGCGTAACCGGGATTGTTCTCCAAAAAATCAACCTGTTTTTTCAGTTTTTCCGGGTCGGCCCAAACATCGTCGCTGTCCAAAACCGCGATGTATTTCCCCTTTGCCTCTTTCAGGCCGCGATTCCGCGAACGAGGAATATTAAGATTGGTTTCATTTTTCAAATATCTGATTCTCGCGTCTTTTTTTTGATATTCGGCGACAATCGTCGGCGTATCGTCGGTTGAGGCGTCGTCAACAACAATCATCTCGAAATCGCGAAATGTTTGCGAGATAACGCTTTCAACGGCTTCGCCGACATATTTGGCGCGATTAAAAGTGATGGTGATAATGCTGACGAAAGGAGACATAATTTTAATCATCGATGTGTTCATCCGCATAATCCCGGCGAGCCGCCAAATAATTGGAATACTGGAAATTATCCATTCCGAAGCCGTATTTTTCCATCCGTCTAATGCTTCCGGGAAGAATCTTATAAATTTGATAGGGTGGATTTAAGCCCTCAAAAAATTGGAACACATCTTTCAAAAAAACTCCGGCGTCTATATATGTTCCGCCATATTCAAACTGAACAATTTTGATTTTCCCCGCTTGAAACATTTTTAACGCGCCTTTTAAAACATCGGGCTCGCAGCCCTCGGTGTCTATTTTCAAAAAATCAATCTCGTTGACATTATTTTCAAAGCAATAATCGTCGATTGTCCTGATCAAAACTTTTTCTTTGCTTTTTGCCGACAAGCCAGCCCCTTTTTTTTGATAAAAAGAATTTATCGCCGAACAATTTTCGAAAACGTAAAATTCTTTTTCCGTCCTTTCCGAGCCCAAGCCGCAATTATTGCAAATAATGTTCGGCGGGAAATTATTTTTCTTTAATTCCGAGAAAGTATTTTTACTCGGCTCAAAACAATGTATTTGAATGCCAGGATTTAAAGACAGCGCCAATTTCGTCCATTCGCCGATATTAGCCCCCACGTCAAAAACCGTTCTGCAATTTGTAAGATGACTCCTCAAAACCACCATTTCGCCGTTGGTATA
>CAZICC010000030.1:0-7474 GCA_964537645.1 uncultured Candidatus Saccharibacteria bacterium
CAAACTGCCTTCCGTTGGCCCCAGACAGGCCGGCCGTTTCGCTTTTTTCCTTCTGAAACAAGGGAAAAAGGAAATTGAGGAATACGGGCGATTGCTTTTGGATTTGTCCAGGAACGTCAAAATTTGCTCCTCGTGCTTTTACACCACCCTGAACGGGAAAAATGGCAGCGATGTCTGCGATATATGCGCGGATAAATCCCGGGTGCGCGAAACGATTTGCGTCGTTGAAAAGGAAACCGATCTTGTATCCTTGGAAAAGACTCGGAAGTACCGCGGGGTTTACCATGTTTTGGGCGGACAAATTTCGCCCTTAGAGCCGGAAAGCTACAAACAAATTCGGGTAAAAGAACTTTTGGAACGAGCGAAAAAAAACGGCGGAGAAATCAAGGAAATAATCCTCGCCACCAATCCAACCTTGGAAGGCGACTTGACGGCGCGCTATCTTGAAAGAATCTTGAAACCTTTTAATCTGAAAATCACCCGCTTGGGACGGGGCCTGCCGACCGGCGGCGACATTGAATTCGCCGACTCCGATACTTTGGGGAATGCCTTGGAGCAAAGAAAAGAGGCAAAGTAATCCGCTAAAGATCCAAAAAGTCCCGACATGACATCGGGGCTTTTATGATTATGACGCGATTTTGGTGATTTCCATCTCGCTGAAATGCTGGCGTTGGCCTTTTATCTTCCTATAGCGGGTTTTGGAATGGTAGCGGAAGACAATCACTTTTTTGACCCTTCCCTCTTTCAGGATTTTCGCTTCCACCGACGCGCCCGCGATAAAAGGCGCGCCGATTTTAACGTCTTTGTCTTTCGCGACCAGAAGGACATTGTCAAAAACGACCTTGCCGCCGTCGACAGGTTTGATTTTTTCAATTTTTATTTTGTCTCCGGGGGAAACCATATATTGCTTGCCCCCCGTTTGGATGATGGCGAACATACGGAATCAAGCATACTTTAAATCAAGTAAAAAATCAAGCGTTCCATTTCATCGCCGTTTCAAAAATCAGGAAAGCGATGTAAATCGCGATGAGCGCGTATCCTTCTTTTTTGGAAATTTGGCTTCTGGTTCGGGAAATCAGGAGGAAAAACAAAACCGAAACAAAGAGGAACATCCTTGCCGCTCCGTACGGGGAAAAATCCGCGATTCTGACCGGCGAAATCAGAGCAACCAGCCCCAAAACCAGGGTGGAGGTGATGACGACGCAACCCATCAGATTGCCCAGTATCATTTTTGTTTCGCCGGCCCGGCCGGCCCGGATGGAAAAGTAAACTTCGGGCAAGGCCGTTCCCGCACCCACGAGTATTATGCCGACGATTCCGAGGCCGACTCCCAGAAATTCGGCGAAAAACGCGGCGGCCGTGACAATCCCCTGGCTGGCAATCAGGAGCAGCGCCACCGAAGCGGCGAAAAGGGCCGTATCTTTGACGAAACTGCCGAAATTCAGAAATGTCGGTTCAATATTGTCGTAAACTTTTTTGAAAAGCTCCTCGCGGTCAAAAAGCCAGGTGAGATAAAACACGAAGGCCAGAAGCAGGACGCAGCCGTCAATGCGGCTCAATTCGCCGTCCAGAACCAAAAGCAGGGGCAGAAGTCCGATGGTGCCCATAAGGATTGAGCCGCGCCGGACGGTTTCCCGCTCTATCTCCAGACCGCCCAGAAACAAAACCGCCAGCCCCACGGCCAGAGTCAGATTGATGATGTTGGCCCCCAAAACGTCGCCCAGGGAAAGTTCGGGAATCCCGTTGAGGGCGGCGCTGATGCCCACGAAAAGTTCCGGGATGGAGGTCGCGAAGGCCATCAAAATGAAAGCGACGATAAATTCACGCAGTTTCAAAAAGCGGCTTATCCGCGTCAAATGTTCCACGGCTTTTCCGCCCGAAAAAACCAGAAGGATGATGGAGGCCAAAAAAATTATGATATAAAACCAAAGCATCAATTTAACGCTGAATTTCGCGGATAGCAACGCGGAATTCCGCTGAAAATTTTTCCGCGTCTTTCCGTCTGATATCAGCGTTATTCTGTGTTTAGAAAAAGTACATTATCTCATAAACAATCCCAGCCAAAAATACCAGAATCAACGGATAAATCAGGAATTTTCTTGTCGGAACGATTTTCCGGTACATCAGGATGATTAAAATTCCGTCAATTCCCAGCATGACCGCGCCGACAAGCCCGATGACCTTGATGAAATCCTGCAGGCCGGCGAAATACAGCGCCAGAGGCACGGCCAGCGTGAGGAGCCAAGCCGCGTTTTTGGACATTTTCAAATCATACCAGAAAACTTTCTTCAAAGTAAGGCCCAGGGTAATGAAAGAAGTGAAAGTGGTGAGCAGCCCGAAAAAGAGCGCCAGGGAAACGATGCCGTCGCCCAGGAAATTTTTCAAGCCGACAATCGCCTCGCTTGAAGTTTGAGCGCCGGTAATTCCCAAAACCAGAAAAATGAAAATCAGGTAAATCAGAGCCGGGATGACAATGGCCGGAGCGATGATTTTTCTCACGAGGCGCCGGTCGGCAAGCATTTCCTTGATTTCTGGAATCAAAGCCGCGCCCCACAAAGAAAAAAGAATCGCGCCGTAAGGCAAAAAAAGATAGGCCGGGTCAAAAGCGATTAAATTCGCCGGCTTAATGAAAGGCAAGCCGCGGAAAAATATCGCCGCCAAAATTACGAAAAACAAAATCAGGCCGAAAAATTCTATCTTGGAAATGGCTTTGATGCCGAAAAAAATCAGCGCGGCGCCGGTGAGAAAATAAATCAATGTATAAAACAGGTTGTCCCCTCCCCAGCGGGGAGAAAACAGCGCCGTCAAAAATTCTCCGCCGACTATCAGATAAGCGAGCAGCGCCCCAAAAAGCCCAAAAATCGTGGAGACAACGGCAGCGATTTTTCCGGTTTTGCCGAGATATATTCCGGCATAACCCGGCAAACGGTGCTGGCCTTCGGTTTTCAAAACCACTTCGCCGAAAAAACGATGCACGACTATGACCAGCGTCCCCAGAACGGCGAAATAACCAAGCATCACCCAGATGCCGACCTTTGATGTTATGAAAGGCAGGGAAAACAGCCCTACGCCTATGATGGTGCCGGAAAGCGTGCTGATTGCCAGGATGATTTTGGAAATTTTCATTTTCTATCGCTTTTTTTTTTCGTTTTACGCCTTACGTTTTTCGTCTTTTTATGTACCACCATTTCGTTACTTCAATCATAACCAATTTCAAAACGCCGAAAAGCGAGAGAATCAGCCATTCAGAAATTTGCAAAGGAACGGTTTTAAGGAACCGCTGAAAAATCGGGAGATAGATGGCGGCAATCAGGACCGCCAGGCATAGTAGAATCGTAAAGGTGATGTAATGATTGGAAAACGGATTAAATTGCCAGATATTTTTCCTTAAATTGCGACAGGAGAATACGATAAAAAAAGAGCCAATCGCCAGGCCAACGAACATTATGCTGCGGATTTTTTCAATCGGCATCCCCGCGCGGAGAAGAAACAAGAAAATCCCGAAAAGAATAAAATTGGACACAATGCCGATGATAAATATCAAGCTTTTCATTTCCGAATTCAACAGTGGAAGATTTTGACTTTCCGGTGGATGCGTCATCGCGTCTTTTTCTTTTGGTTCAAAAGCCAAGGCCAGAGAGGGCGGCGTTGATTCTATCAAATTTTTCCATAAAATCTGGCCGGGTAACACGGGAAGAGGCAGGCGGAAAATCACCGCCAGGCCTATGAGCATTATTTCGGTAAAACCGCCCGAAAGCAGGTAAGTGATTATTTTCCTGACATTGTCAATGATTCTGCGCCCTTCCTCAACCGCGGCCACGATAATGATGAAATTGTCGTCAAGAAGTATCAAGTCGGAGGCTTCTTTCGCAACCTCCGTCCCCGAACCAAGAGCCACTCCTATATTCGCCTTTTTGAGCGCCGGCGCGTCATTGACGCCGTCGCCGGTCATCGCCACAACCGCTCCCCTGTCCTGCCAGGCCTCGATGATTTTCAATTTTTGGACCGGCTCCACCCGGGCGTAAATTTCAAAATCAGCCAGCCGTTTTTTGAATTCTTCGTCGGGAATCTCGGCGAGCCCCGCGCCTTCAATGGTGTTTTTGTCTTCGGCCGGCAAACCGAGTTCCTTGGCGATGGCTTGGGCCGTCAGCTTGTGGTCGCCGGTAACGATGATGGGGCGCATTCCGGCCTGCCGGCAAAGACGAATCGCGTCTTTGGTTTCCTTTCTTAACGGGTCTTTGAGCGCGATAAAGCCGACAAAGACCAGGTTTTGCAAATCTTCTTCGTAAAGTTTTTGTTTGTGAGCTTTGGAACCGTTTTTGTCAGCCGATTTCTGCCTTAATCTTAAATAAAGAGAATCCTTTTTTATTTTTTTGTAACCTACGGCCAGCACCCTCAAGGCCTTGGAAGTCAGGCCTTCAAATTTACGACCCAATTCTTCCAATTTTTCTTCAGTGATTTTTTCCTGGCGGCCGTCCAGCTCAATGAATCCGGCCAAATCAATGATTTTTTCCGGCGCGCCCATTATGTAAATCATGTCCTCGTTTTCGTTCAGATGGTGGAGGGAGGCCGAATATTTGTAAGTTGAATCAAACGGCAGTTCGTCGTGCCGGGGATATTGCTTTTCGAGTTCGCGTCTTGACAAGCCCGCCTGCACGCCGGCCATAAGAAGCGCCTGTTCGGTCGGCCGTCCCCTGATAATCCACTCCTGGATTTCGTCGTCGGGATTTTCAATGTAGGCGTCAGAGCACAAAGTCGCGATTTTCAAAACGGTGATATGGGATTCCAGGCCGTTTCCGTCAATTTTTTCCTTATAGACGGAGTCGTCGGAAAGTAACTCTCTGGTGCCGGTGAAAACGCCGGCCACCCGCATTTTGGCTTCCGTCAGGGTGCCGGTCTTGTCGGTGCAGATGACCGAAGTTGAACCCAGGGTTTCGGCCGCCAAAAGATTCCGGACAAGTCCTTTTCTTTTGAGGATTGCCCGCATCCCGAAAGTAAAAACCACGGTGACGGCCGCCGGCAGGCCTTCGGGAATGGCGGCGACCGCCATTGCCACGCTGACAAGAAACATTTCCAGATGGTCTTTACCGGTGAGGATGCCGCCCGTAAAAACGGCGGCGGAAAGAAAAAGAACAATTAAAGCGATTAAACGACTGAAGCGGGCGATTTTGATCTGGTAGGGAGTTTTTTCTTCCCTGGCGCCTTTGACAAGCTCGGCGATTTTGCCGATTTCGGTTTTTCGGCCGGTGGCGGTGGCGACCGCCACTCCTTTGCCGGATTCAACTACGGTGCCCATATAAACCATGTTGTCGCGGTCGGCCAGAACCGTATTTTCGGCCATGGGTTCGGTTGTCGCGTCTTTAGGCAGCCATTCGCCGGTCAAAGCCGCTTCATTGATTTTTAAAGAATATGACTCAATCAGGCGCCCGTCGGCCGGCGCGCGGTTGCCGGCTTCCACCACGAAAATATCACCCGGCGCCAAATCGGCCGCGTCAATCTCTTTTTTGTCGCCTCCCCGGACAATATGGGCTTTTTCTTTTATAATTTTTTTCAATTCGGTCAGAATTTTGGAAGTTTTATTCTCCTGAAAAAATCCGATGAAGGCGTTCAAAAATACGGCGCCGAAAATGACGATTGAATCGGTATAATCCTTCAACAGCGAGGTGACGGCGCCGGCGATGACCAAAATGTAAATCAGCGGACTGCGAAACTGCCGCAAAAATATCACCAGAGGCGAAGCCGGCTTTTCTTCGGCCAGCTTATTGGGGCCGTGATGTTTAAGTCGTTTTTTCGCCTCTTCGGCTGAAAGGCCGTTTCTCGAAGTTTCCAAAATCCGGAGAACTTCTTCGCCTGTTAAATTATGCCATTTTTTTTCCATGCCGGTTTGCTTGGAGTACTTTATCAATCTTACCAAATTTTGTTTGGATTGACAAAAACCGATATTGAGAGTAGAATACAGCCAAACAAAGTTCGTTGACAAACAAATAATTATCAAAAAGGGGGGAAAGATGAAAAGAAGAATGTTGCGGATTTTACTGGCCAGCTGGCTGATTTTTCTTTGCGTTAGTTACGGAACGGCGAAATGGGTCCGCGCCGATGAACTTACCGACAATATCATACTTTTCGGAACCGTTCTTAATCTCATCAACAAGTATTATGTTGACGAGATAAAACTGTGGGATGTCGTCTATCCGGCCATCAAGGAAATGGTCAATCAACTTGACCCGCATTCCCATTTTTTGACGCCTGAAGAAGTCGAAAAAGCAAAAGAAAGGGAAAAAACGGAACGGGAATACGCGGGCGTGGGAATGATATTCGGTTCCCGCCAAGACCTGAAATCCTTCAAGGAAACGGCGGAATCCGGGAACGACCCGGACGTCAACGGTCTCATTTTTGAAATCAAGAAAATTTTTGACGGTTCGCCCGCCCAGCGCGCCGGACTGTTTCCCAAAGACGAAATAGCGGCGATTGACGGCGTCCCGACAAAAGACGTCGGCGCCGAAGAAGTGGCCAAAATAAAAAACATAGACAAAAAAATCGCCGAAAAAATGGAACAAATCAGACAAAAAATTATCGGTCCGGCCGGCACTTCGGTCACGCTGACGATAAAACGACAAGGATGGTCCCAGCCGAAAGATTTCGTCATAATCAGGGGCAAAATCCAAGTCAAGAACGTGGAATGGAAAATCCTTGAAAACGACGGAAAAAAGTTCGGTTATTTAAGAATTGAGTCGTTTGAATCCCATACGACCGCGAAAGAAGTTGAAAAAGCGGTCGCTGAATTCAAAAAGCGGAAAATTAAAGGCGCCATCATTGACCTGAGAAACAATCCCGGCGGCCGACTGGATTATTGCGTGGACGTCCTGGAAAGCTTCCTGGCTCCCAAAAGCCTGGTAGTTTCAAACAAAGGCAGGGTCGGCGAAAAAAAGCATTATACCGGCAAAAACTATAAAGAATATTTTACCGCGCCGCTCGTTGTTTTGATAAATGCTGGCTCGGCTTCGGCCTCGGAAATCGTGGCCGGAACCCTCCGCGATTACAAAAAAGCGGCGCTTGTCGGGAAGAAAACATACGGCAAAGGTTCGGTTCAAGTCGTCCAAAATTTTCCGGACGGTTCTCAGCTTCGCCTGACGGCTTTCAAATATTTCCTGCCCAATGGCGAGTGCATCCACGAAAAAGGCATTTCGCCTCATATTGAAGCGGAAACGGAATTTGACGAGCCGATTATGAGCGATGCTCTGAATGTTTTGAAAAACTGGGGAACATTCAGAGATAAATTTTTAAAGTGATGTTCAAAACCTCCCGCGCGGAAACAACCGCGGGAGGTTTTTTGTTCGCCATTGCTGCTAAAGTTTCTGGACGGCCGTCCAGAAACTTTAGCAGATTAATTATTGATGATTATTAAATTTATCCCGGCCAGCAAAAGGAAAACGGCTATGACCGGCAGCGACAGAATGAAGAAATAACTGACGAG
>CAZICC010000031.1:0-7376 GCA_964537645.1 uncultured Candidatus Saccharibacteria bacterium
ACAGAACGGCGCTGATATCAGACGGATTTACGCGGATGATATAAAACCCCGTTAGACGGCGCTTTGCGCGTCTAACGGGGTTTTTGTTAATCAATTTTTTCCAGCCGGAAAACGGCATAGCTGCCGTCCCAGCCGAATTGATCGTATTCCCCTTTGGTAAAATGATAAAAAAGGAAAAGGGGACGATCGTCGCTCCGAAAACAGAGCTGGGCTTTACCCGACCGGAAAGGCACTAATTCTTCTCCGCCCGAACCGATACTCCCTTTGACCAAAATCACCTGGTGGGGCCTGACGCCTTTTTCCTTCAAATGGAAATACCGAAGGTTGGTTTTGTAATAAACGTCGGCGCCCCACAAAGGAAAGGAATGGCCGCTGGCCGAATAAACGATTTTGCCGCGAATCCAGGTCAGCGAATATCCTCCCGGCGGCAAGTCCGGGAGACGGAAGCCGTTTTCGCTCTCGCCGGTCCATTTGACCAACCAGGAGCCGTCGGCTTGCCGGATGATTTCGGATTTTACCGGCCGGTAAGGCAAAATCTGATTTTGCGGATTTTGCGGCCGAATTTTTTGCGCCTCTTCCGAGACGCAGCCAAAATCGGATTTGCCGGCAAGAACCGCCAGCCAGAAAATAATCAGGCCGGCGATCAATAACTTGATTATCAGGGCGCGGCGAGGAATAACAAGCCGCTCTTCTTGTTGGTCATTCTGTTTTTGGCTCATTTTTTCCTCCTTGCCTTGATTTCCTTCCCGGCTTCATCCGGCTTTTCTTTCGCGTCGCTTTCCGATTTTTTACCGGACTGCTGACCGCGCAAATGCGCCGTCAAAACCTGAAGAAAATCGTCAATCGCGCCGCCGGATTTAGTCCGGCCCGGGATCACAAAACCGTGATTCTCGCGGACGGTTTTGTAATCCTTGATGAACCGCAAGGCCTCCATGAGGTCTTCGCGGCCAATATCGGTAATACCGGCAGCCGCGAGAATTTTCCGGGATTGCTCCAGTTCGGTGTCAATCTCAATCAACTCCGCGACCCGCTCCCGCTCCTCTTTCGCCTTTTGCTGGAGAATTTCCTCCATCTCCGGCGTCGGGTGAACCGGCTCCACGTAAAGGGAATCAATCGCAAGACCCCATTTCTCGGCCAGCCTTAATCTTTCCTTGCCTTTAAAATCTTGGATTAAAGCCGCCAATTGGGCCTTGTCCTGAATGCCGGTTAAACGCCGAACTAATCTTTCATAAATCTGGTCTTCAACGTTGAGGCATTGGTCGGCTCCGTGCGAAGAAGCGAAATTCTTTACCACTTCCTTAACGATGTCTTCCAGTTTTTGGCGAACCTGCCAATCAATCTTCACCAGTTCTTCTTCGCTGGAAAAATTCAGAAGCCCAGTGACTCCACCGGCCAAAATATAATTCTCCAATTCACCCGGAACCTCGTAATCCGGCAGCCAGTGGATATTGACTCGAAACTTGAACTTTATCCGGTCCGTCTTCGCCGAATATGCTTCGGCGACAACCGTCTGGTTCCTTATCCCGGCGTAAACCAGGATAAAATCGCAGAACGGCCAGGCAAAAAATCCCCAGCCCGGACCGGTGACCGTTCGCGTCCTTGTCCCCAAAAAAGTCAGAATGGCGACATAAGCTTTTTTCGCCGGCACTTTTTTCAAGGACAAAATCAGCCAAATAAGTCCCAGAACCAAAATGGTGATAAACTCTAACATCTTTATTCCTCCTTTCTTGCCCTTCCGTAGCTTTGCGCGAAGCAGGGCTTTATGAAATTTTGAAAGTTCAATTGCGCCAATATTATATCAAATAAAAACGAATTGTCAATTGAAAGTTGACTTTCAGGGCTGGTTTCGTTTAAAATATGGGGGCTTAAGGGCGGGTGGCGGAATTTGGCATACGCTTACGGCTTAGGACCGTATCCCGCAAGGGTTGAGGGTTCAAGTCCCTCCCCGCCCACTCCGTTCTTTAAAAAATCTTTCCGCGCGATTCCGTCTGGCATCCGCGAAATTCAATTATTAGAAAAGGAGGTTTTGCGATGATTCCTTCGTCCGCTTACGGCGAATTAAGAATCTTCAGCGGCAGCGCCAACCCCTGCCTGGCGCGAAAAGTTTGCGAATATCTCAATCATCCCCTGGAAAACCTGATAATTTCCCGGCATTCAGACGGCGAAATTTACGTCCGCTACCCCCAAAGCATCCGGGGCGCCGACGTTTTCATTATTCAGCCGACCCATATGCCGGCGGAAAACCTCCAGGAATTGCTGATGCTTATTGACGCCGCCAGCCGAGCTTCGGCGCGGCGAATCACGGCCGTCATTCCTTATTACGGCTATGCCCGGGGGGACCGGAAGGCCGAAGGCCGGGAATCAATTCCGGCGAAGCTTGAAGCGGACCAAATCGCCGCGGCCGGAGTGAATCGGGTGCTGATGCTTGACCTTCATGCCAGCCAAATACAGGGCTTTTTCCCGCTTTCCGTAAAAACCGACCATCTTTACGCCAAACCGGTGTTTGTAAATTACCTGAAGGGATTCTTTCAAAGCTTGGGGCTTGCGCCCCTCGCCGAACATTTGGCGGTGATGGCGCCCGACGCCGGAGCGGCAAAAATGGGCCATTCTTACGCCAAAAAGATGGATAACGTCCCCTTGGTTATTGTGGATAAACGCCGCCCGGCCCCGAACAAATCCGAAGTTTATACGATTATCGGCGACGTCAAAGACAAGATTATTCTGGAAGTCGACGATATCATAGACACGGCCGGCACTCTCGTCAAGGCGACCGAGGCCGCCCTGGAATGCGGCGCGAAGGAAATTTACGCCGTCACCACCCATCCGGTGCTTTCCGGTAACGCGGTTTCGCGCCTGGAAGCGTCGCCAATCAAGAAACTGTTCGTTTCCGATTCCATAGGCCTCGCCGCCGCCAAAAGAAGCCCCAAAATAGAGATTATTTCCGTGGCTTCAATTTTGGGCGAATCAATAAAAAGAATACACTTGGACGAATCGGTCAGCGAGCAATTCGATTAATCCTAACAATTACGAATGATTAATTGCCCCGTCAATTGCGACGGGGTAATTTTTATCCTTGACCCCGTAATACAGACATTCGTCTTTGTCGCTTCTGGCGACTTGCCGAAGTTGATATACGGGGTTGACTTTTTAATTTAATCGCTGTAAATTTCAAGCAAATTGTGAAGGCACCTTGAAAAGTCAATAATTAGTCAGATTGGAGGGATACAATGAAAGATTTTCAGAAAGCCATTCAGATGCAACGAGAGGTCTCAAAGATTATTTTGGGACTGCCTCAGATTTTACGGCTGATAACCGCGGGAATTTTCGCTCAAGGTCACATCCTTTTGGAAGGATTTCCGGGAACGGCCAAAACCCTGATGCTTTTGGCTTTCACCAAGACCATTTCCGGCGGCGGTTTTTCCAGAATTCAGGGCAAACCCGACCTTCTGCCCCAGGACGTCGTCTTCTCGACCGAATTTCTGCTTGAGGAGGAGAGCCGACGGCAAAACGAAAAAGGGCTGCCTTTCTCGTTTTCGCGCGGGCCGCTTTTGGTTCACGGCGAAAACTTATGCATTTTTCTTTTTGACGAAATCAACCGCGTCAAGGAAAAAGTGCAGGCCGTGGTTTTGGAGCCGATGCAGGAATTCGCCTGCACCGTCGGCACCAAACGATATCAGTTGCCTTACTTCATCCTGGTGGCCTCCCGGAACCCTTTGGAAGCCGAAGAAACCCACGAGTTGCCCGAAGCCCAGCGGGACAGGTTCATGTTTGAAGTTGACGTTCCGGAAATTGATTCGGCGTCCGAACTTCGGCTGATTCAGGACCCTGCCTTCAGCAATATGGCGGAGCTCTTGGAAAAAATTGAGCCAGTCATAGAACTGCAAGAACTCCAGGCAATCCGCCGAGATATTCAAAAAAAAATCCATCTTTCGTCGGAGATAGCCAAATATATCCTGCGGCTCGTCAGAGCCACCCGGGCGCCAACCGCGAAACTCGGCCTCAAGGCCGAAGATTACGACAATCTTGACAAGATTGTGCGCGCCGGCTTGATGCCCCGGGCTTCGGTGGCGCTGGCAAAAGCCGGCCGCGCCATGGCCTGGCTTAACGGCCGCGATTACGTCTTGCCGCAAGATATCCAGGAAATCTGGCTGCCCTTCGCCAGCCATCGGTTCTTTTTGAAAGAATTGGAATTGAGGCGACGGGCGGGACTTGTCAAACAGATATTGAATATGATTCTGAAAAAAGTTGAGGCGCCGCAATGAAAAAAAACCCGGAACCGAAAAACAAGCCCGGCAACGCAACTCCGGCAAGACGGATGTCGACCAAAGTTGATGCGCCGGACAAACCGAATTTAACCCACTTCCTTAAAGAAGTGGAATATCGGCTTGATTTCTCCCCTTCGGGAGACGAAACCGGCCGGTGGCTCTCAAAAGAAAAAGGCGCCGGCCTTGATTTTGAAGAACTCGTCAGTTTTCTCGCTTGCCCTCAAAGCCAGCAAATTGATTTACTGGCCACCATGCGGACATTAAGCCCGATACCGCTCGTCAGAATTTACCGGGAAACAGGCCGGATAAACGTCATAATGCTCGCCGATATGTCGCGTTCAATGTCTTTCGGCTCGCAAGAGCCAAAAACCTGGCTCATGGCGAAACTGACGACCATGCTTGGCTACACGGCATATCGGTTTGGCGATAAATTCGGTTTTTACGGTTGCGACGAAGACGTCATCGAAGAACTGGTTTTCGCGCCGCAACGCTCCAAAACTTACGGTCTGGAAATCGGCGAGAAATTACTGGAATTCCAGCCGTCGAAAGATTCTCTGGGAGGCCTCATTTCCGCCATGGCACTCTTGCCGGCGAAAAAATCGCTGGTGGTCGTCGCGTCGGATTTCTACTGTCCTCAAGAAACCACGGAAAAACTGGTGGCCGAGCTGACCTTACGCCACCAGGTTATTTGTTTCGTTCTTCGGGACGAGAAAGAAAACGTTTGGCCGGATAAATTTTTGGGCTTCGTCAATCTCAAAGAAATGGAAAGCGCCGACAAAAAAACCGTGCTTTTTTCCAGGAAAAACGCCCAGCGCCTAAAAGAACGTTCTGAGACCGAACGACGCGCCTTGGAAAACATCTTCAAAAAGTACGATATCGCGCCGATTTTCCTTGAATCCGCCGATGCCGAAAAAATTTCCAAAGAATTAGAAGGAGGGAGAAGATGAAAAAACTCGCAATCCTGCTGTCCGCGGCGGCGCTCGTCTTCTCCTTTTTTGTTTACCTTTTTTGGGTTAACGGAGAAGCGGCCGCCAAAAACGAAAACGCAAGCCCCGCCAGAAAAGACGCGGAACTTCCTAACGGAACGGTGCCGGAAGTTTCCGTCCAGACGGACAAAGATTTCGGCTATTTCGTCGGCGACACAGTCGCCGTTAAATACGAAATCAAAATGCCGGTTAAAGGATGGCGAATTTCCCTGAAAGATCTGCCTCGAGAAGGCCAAATTGTCGGCCAGGGCGTGAAAATCTGGGAGATAAGGACGCGCTGGACCGACAAAGACGGCCACGCGCTTGTAATGCTTGAAATTAAATTCCAAATATTCCGGGCTTTTAACCAGCCGAGGAATTTACCCTTGCCCGCCATCGCTTTCTTTAGCGGTCCGGAGGAAAACCCCCGCCGACTGAAAAGTAATTTGCCGCGGGTTCCGGTAAAAATTTCCCCGCTCTGCGGCGACGACGAACCGCTGTTCCAGCCGTTTTTCGAACCCTTTATCCGTTCAAATCAAAAATTTCTGGCGGCGACGTTCGGAGGCGGCATCCTGATGCTCGCGGGATGGCTCTGGCTTTTGAAAATTTTCATTTATCTGCGCCGTCATCCGTCGCCGTTCAAAGAAGCCATCGGAAAAATCAAAAAGATTAAACCGGATGATTACCGGGAAATCCTGCTGGTTTTCCGACATTCAATCAACCAAAGAGCGGGACAAGCCATATTCGGCCACAACTTGGACGAACTTTTCCGAATAATCCCGCGGGCCCGAAAACGCTCGGAAGAAATCTCAAAAATCATCGCGCTCTGCGACAATCTTCATTTCAACCCGAATTTTCAGCCGGACCCCAAGACGCTTTTCGGCCTGAAAAATCGGCTCGTTTTGGAACTCAAATATCTCGCGAGGAGCGAAAGATGGAAATAGAGAGGCCCGTTTTGCTTGTCGTTATCGCGATTGCCGCCGGCCTCTTTTTCTTTTTGAAATCAAAAAGGGAAACAAGCGCCGGCTTTCCTTCGCTGAAACGGCTGCCGGAAAGCGCCGCCGCGAAAACCGCCGTCATTCTTAAAGAATTCGTCCTGCCAATCGGCATCGCCGCGGGCCTTGTCTTTTTGGCCGCCGGATTCAATTTTTCTTCCAGGGAAATAACCCGGTACGGCTACGGCAGCGACATCGTCGTGGTGCTTGACGAATCCGGTTCCATGGACGAACCGTTTTCCAAGAGCAAGCCGGAGGAAAAAATCGGAAAAATCCAAGCGGCCAAAAAACTCATTCGTCCCTTTATTAAGGAACGTAAAGACCGCTTGGCGCTGGTGATTTTCGGCGACGTGGTTATCCCGATTTATCCCCTTAGCTCCAACCAGGAAGGATTTTTGAGATGTTTTGACGCCCAGACAGCGTCTTTGGGAGGAACGCTGATTGACATCGGAATTGCCCAGGCGCTGAGAATATTGCGAGAATCGCCGGCCCGAACCAAAATCATCCTGCTTATTTCCGATGGCGGAGGCCGGGTTGAAGACCAAGATTACCGACTGTCCGACCAGATGAAAGAATTAGGCGTCCGGTTTTACTGGTTTGCCGTCGACCACCAGGTTGAATTTGACGGCGCAGGCCCCATTTTCATGGGAAAACTCATCCCGAATTTGAATCCGGCCATGACAAAGACCATCCCCATTGACGACGCCCAAGGACTCCAAAAGGCCTTTGAAGAAATAGACAAACTGGAACGCTCCCTGATTTCTTACAAGGAAAGGGTGGAGCGCGGAAACGTCTTTTGGTTGATTTGCTGGATTTTACTGGCGATGTCGGCCGCTTTTTACGCGCTGGAAAGCGTCCATAACGATTGAAAAGGAAAAGAAATGACGAAAAAAACTATTTTGGCGCTGATTGTGATTATTTTGGGCTCGGCGGTAGCGGCCTTTGGACTATTCCAATCGGAACGGATAGAATCCAAAAATTCCGTCCTGGCGGCGCTCAAAAGAGGCGAAGCGCCGGACGAGAAAAAAATTGAAACGCTGAAAGAGGGTTCGCCCGAAGACCGGTTTGTCGCGGCTCATTATTACCTTAAAAAGAAAGACGGAAAACTTCTGGAAGAAATTTTGACCCAAATCATCATTGACCGCAAAACC
>CAZICC010000032.1:0-7346 GCA_964537645.1 uncultured Candidatus Saccharibacteria bacterium
GATACTCAATCGTTGTTGCCATGGAACAACCAGCCTTTGCGTTTTCATCCCCAAACCGGCCTTTTCGATTACAATGTTTCCGGCAACGCGTCAATTTTCCGCCGAACCGTGAATATTCGGGCAATAAACGCCAATGAAATCAGGGTAACGGCCGCGGTAAGCTGGGAAGAACGCGGCAAGTCTTTTTCTTTAAACGCGGAAGACCACCTCTTTAATTGGTTTTCGCCATGAATTTATTCCCGTTTAATTACAAAAATAAAAGTCGGGGCTTTTCTCTTATTGAGGTTCTCGTCGCCTCCACTATTTTCGCGCTGTTGATTTCCATAGTCACGGGAATTTTTTTAGGCGTTGTCGCCGCCCAGCGGAAGACCGTCGCCGTCAGGACTCTTCAGGATTCGGTTCGTTACGCCATTGAGGCCATGTCCCGCGACGTCAGGACAGGACACGGTTTTAGTTTGTACAGCCAAAGCGAACTCCGCTTTACAAGTACTATCGGGGGAGGAATCCGGCGGGTTTCATACCGTTTGAACGGTAATATCCTGGAAAAAGGGGTTTTTAGCGGCAGCGATTACGTTTTTTCGGCATTAACCGCGGGAAATCTGATGGTTGACTATCTGAATTTTTATCTTTCCGGCGAGCCGCCCGGAGATCGAAGGCAGCCCAGAATCACCGTCACTTTGGGAGCCACGGCCGGACAGGGGGTTCAAGAGACGAAAGTTAATATTCAAACCACTCTTTCACAAAGAGAATTGCAATCGTGAAAACCCAAAATCTTCCGCCCCGGGCGGAAAAATCAAAAATCCAAAATTTTGAAAGAGGCCAGGCCCTGGTTTTGACGGTTTTGTTGTTGGCGGTTATTTTGGCCATTGCTTTGGCCATTTCCAATATTTTTGTGGTTGAAATCAGGTTATCCGGCGACGTTACCGAATCGGTAAAAGCCGTTATGGCGGCCGACAGCGGTATTGAATGGATGCTATTCAAGGAAAGGAAAGTGCTGCCAGAAGATCCCTCCCCGTCTTTTAACGGCTGGCCCTGCGGCGGCTCCGCTTGTTCTTTGAATAACGGCGCGTCTTTCGCCGTAACCAAGGTCGTTAACGGCGGCACGGACTTGGTGTCAATCGGGGATTTTCAGAAGACCAGAAGAGGGCTGAGAGTATCTTACTAAATTTCCGATTTCCAATTTAATTTTTAAATTTCTAAGCCCCTATACGGGGTTTTATTGTCAAAAAATATCAATTCAGGATATACTGGAATTATGACGGCAAGCGAAGCGAAAAAAAGGATAGAAAAGCTGAAAAAAATAATAAATCGTTGTCGTTACGCCTATCATGTTCTTGACAAATCGCTGATAAGCGAAGCCGCTTTGGATTCTTTGAAAAAAGAATTGTTTGACCTGGAGCAGAAGTTTCCGCAATTCGTCACGCCCGATTCCCCGACCCAGAGGGTGGGCGGAAAACCTCTGGAAAAATTCCAAAAAATCAGGCACGCGAGCCCCATGCTTTCTTTCAATGACGCTTTCTCGCGCGAGGATATGGCGGATTGGCTGGAGCGCGTCAAAAAAATTATCGGCGGGCCGACGGGTTTTTACTGCGAATTGAAAATAGACGGCCTGGCCATTGAATTGGTTTATAAAAACGGAGTTCTGGCGCAGGGCTCGACCCGGGGCGACGGTTTGGTCGGCGAGGATGTCACCCAAAATTTAAAAACGATCGAAGCGATACCGCTCAATCTTGAGATTGATAAATTCGAAATTCCGTCAAAATTGACGGCGAGGGGCGAGGTTTTTATGAACAAAAAAGATTTTGAGCGCCTTAACAAAGAACAGGAAGCCAGTGGCGGTCAGATTTACGCCAATCCCCGCAACGTGGCCGCCGGCTCGATCCGCCAATTGGACCCGAAAATCACCGCCAGCCGCCGCCTTGACTCTTTCGCTTACGACATCGTTACCGATGCGGGGCAAAAGACGCACGAGGAAGGGCATAAAATTTTGAAGGACTTGGGCTTTAAAACCAACCCCAACAATAAATTTTGCCGCGACCTGAAGGAAGTTTTTGAATTTCGGGACTATTGGGAAAAGCGCCGCGAAAAACTTCCTTACGAAATTGACGGCATCGTGGTCGTCGTCAATTCCAACCGGGATTTCGAAAAAGCCGGAGTGGCGGGCAAGGCCCCCCGCGCCGCCATTGCCTATAAATTTTCTCCCCGCGAGACGGCGACTGTCGTGGAAGACATAAAGGTTTACGTGGGCCGCACCGGCGCTCTGACGCCGGTGGCTTATCTTAAGCCGGTGGAGGTCGGGGGCGTGGTCATTTCCCGGGCTTCGCTCCATAACGATGACGAGATCAGGCGGCTGGGCCTGAAAATCGGGGATACGGTTATCGTCAACAGGGCCGGGGACGTCATCCCGCAGATTTCCAAAGTTTTGAAGGATTTGCGGACCGGCAAAGAGAGAGAATTCAAGATACCGGCGCGCTGCCCGGTATGCGCCGCCCCGGTAAAAAAAACGGAAGAGGAAGCCATTTGGCGGTGTTCCAACAAGTTTTGCTTCGCCCAAAACCGGGAAAAACTTTACCATTTCGTCGGTCGTCCGGCGTTTGACATGGCCGGCATCGGGCCGAAAATCCTGGATAAGTTCGTTGAAGAGGGTCTGATTTCCGACGCCGCCGATTTGTTCAATTTGAAAGAAGGGGATATCGCGGCGCTTGAGCGTTTCGGGAAAAAATCGGCTGAAAACATCGTCAGGATGGCCGAGTCCCGGAAACTCGTTGATTTGAACCGTTTCCTTTACGCTTTGGGCATCCGGCATATCGGGGAAGAAAACAGCATCGTGCTCGCCAATAAATTTTCAAAAATAAAAAAAGACATCGTTCGTCCCGCAGATGTCATCGGAGTCGCCGAAAAATTGACCCTTGAGGAATTGGAGGCCGTCCAGGATTTCGGACCAAAAGTCAGCCGGAGCGTTTACGAATGGTTCCGCGACAGCCGGAATTTGCGGTTTTTGGAGAAGCTTGATAAAGTTGGGATAAGAATAAAGGGTGCGCGGCTCGCCGTCGGAGCCGAATTGAAGGGTAAAACTTTTGTTCTCACCGGAGGACTGGAAGCGATGGCGCGCGACGAAGCCAAAAGAAAAATCCGGGAGCTCGGCGGCGAAGTTTCGTCCTGTGTATCCGGAAACACCGATTACGTGGTGGCCGGTTCCGAACCGGGCTCAAAATACGAGCGGGCCAAAGAACTGGGCGTAAAAATAATCAGCGAGCGGGAATTTTTAAAAATGATAAAGTAATAGAGGAAATCTATTTTACAAAATTTTCGGAAAGATGGTTAAAGATAAGAAAAATTCATTAAAGTTATCCGAAACCGAGGTGGAGCGCATCGCCAAATTGGCGCGACTCGGCATCACCGACGAAGAAAAAGGAAAATTCGGCCGGGAGCTTTCGGCGATTTTGGAATATGTTGATGAACTGAACCGGGTCAACACCGAAGCCGTTTTGCCGATGGCCGGAGGGACGGAATTAGTGAATATTATGCGGCCGGATGAACCCGGAAACCTTGACTTGGCTGAAGAGCCGTCGCTTATCGGCCAGGCGCCGGAAAGCAAAGACGGCTTTATCAAGGCGCCGAGAATATTGGAATAAGACATATGGATTTATCCAATCTCACAATTAAACAAATTCATGAATTACTGGTGAAGCGGGAATTGTCGGTCCCGGAATTGACGCGGCATCACTTGAAGAGTATAGAAGAACGCAACAAAGAAATTCACGCGTTTTTAAGCGTTTTTGAAGAGAGGGCGATGAGCGAGGCCGAGAGAATCCAGAAAAAGATTTTGCGCGGCGAATCCATCGGCGTTTTGGCGGGGATTCCTTGTTCCGTCAAAGACAACATCCTGGTCAAGGGCGAAATCACCACCGCCGGCTCTAAAATACTGGAGAATTACGTCGCTCCCTACGACGCCGCCGCGGTCAGCAATCTTAAGCGGGAAGAAGCGATAATTCTCGGAAAAACCAACCTGGACGAGTTCGCCATGGGTTCTTCCACGGAAAATTCCGCTTTCGGGCCGACCAAAAATCCGCTGGATTTGGAGCGCGTGCCGGGCGGCTCTTCGGGAGGGGCGGCGGCCTCCGTGGCCGCCGGTTTTTGCCGGTTCGCCTTGGGTTCGGATACCGGCGGTTCAATCAGGCAACCGGCCAGCTTTTGCGGCATCGTCGGGCTCAAGCCGACTTACGGCGCGGTTTCGCGCTTCGGCTTAGTCGCCATGGCCTCCAGTTTGGACCAGATAGGGCCTTTGACGGGAAACGCGGAAGACGCGGCTTTGGTTTTTGACGCCATTTCCGGCCGGGACGAATTTGATTCCACTTCCGCGAATGTCGGGCCGACTCTGCCGGAAATCGGCCGGGGCGCGGAGAATTTGCGGGTGGGCGTGCCTGCGGAATATTTCGGGGAAGGTATTGACCCCAAAGTGGAAAAAGCCGTGAAAGCCGCCATCGTAACTTTTGAAAAAATGGGCGCCAAGATTGAGGATGTTTCCCTGCCGCATTCGCGCTGGGCACTGGCATGCTATTACATAATCCAGCCGGCGGAGGTCAGCGCCAATTTGGCCAGGTACGACGGCATAAAATACGGATATTCAAAAGTCAAAAGTCAAAAGTCAAAAGCCAAAAGTTTATTGGATTTATATTTAGAAACAAGAGAAGAGGGATTTGGCGATGAAGCGAGGCGTCGAATTATGTTGGGAACTTACACTCTTTCCGCCGGTTATTACGACGCTTATTACCTGAAAGCCCAAAAGGTCCGGCGGCTGATTAAAGAGGATTTTGACAAAGTTTTCAAAAAAGTGGATGTTTTACTCACGCCCACTTCGCCGTCTTTGCCTTTCAAATTCGGGGAACGCGCCAAAGACCCGCTTGCCATGTATTTGGCGGACATTTACACGGTTTCGGTGAATCTCGCCGGCGTGCCGGCGGTTTCCGTCCCTTGCGCCACCGTTGAGAATAATTTGTCGGTCGGACTCCAGATTATCGGCAGGCATTTCGGCGAGGCCGCGGCGCTCCGGGCGGCTTACGCGTATGAACAAAATTTCAAACCCGAAAATTAGAACATAAATTTTTAAAACCATGGATGTCTTAAAAATTTTGGATAACGTCTTGAACGCTATTTTCCCTTATTTCGAGGTTTGGAGGCAGAAATTTTCGGACGCCTTGCCTTTGATTAAACTCGGTTCCGGTATTTTTTCGGGCATATTTTTCGTTTTGGTGCTTCGGCTGATAGTCAAAACCCAGATTATTTCCGCCAGGATCAGCGAGGTTACCGAAGCCATCAGTAAATCCACCGTGCCGCGCAAAAAAGCGGTGAAGGAATGGGCCGCCATTGTCCAGCGCTTGCGCCGCGGCAGCGAGGCCGAATTGAAACTGGCCATCATTGAGGCCGATAAGCTTTTTGACGACACGATAAAGAGAATGGGTTTTACCGGAGAGATGATGTCCGAACGCCTGAAAAAAATTACTCCCGCTCAATTGTCGGTCATAGACAGCGTTTGGAACGCCCATAAGGTGAGAAACAATGTCGTTCACGCTCCGGATTACAATCTGTCGCGTCCCGAAGCCGAAGCCGCCATGGCGGTTTACGAAAAGGCGCTGAAAGAATGGGGGCTTATTGATTAAATTTAAGATGAAAAAATAAAAAAAGAAAAGCATAAAAGAGAATGGTTAAGAACGGCATTAGCGTCTCTGGGCTTTTCTTTTTTGCAGCAAAGCGTTTGGATGGGCAAAAATAAGCTTCCGGAGTCGTTTATCTCCGATTTAAGAGACAGAAAATTGTTGTCTTGCGTGGAAATTTTTGAAATCAGTCAAAAAGGCACCATCGCGAGGAAGAATTTTTAAATTCTTCAGAATTGTTCTTTCTCACTCGGTTTTTATTTTCTACTGGAGATTTAATATTCACGGGCATTTATGAATTCAGGGCCGCTTCGGTTTTTCCGACCATTTCCCGGAAAGAGAATTTGTTCGCGAGCGTTTGTTTCGCCTGGCCGGCCAGAGCTTCGCCCGCGGCCGGATTTTTTAGCAGGTAAACAATCGTTTCGGACAGCATTTTAGGGTCTTTTGGCGGCGCGAGTAGGCCACTCATTGAATGTTCAATCATTTCCGGGACGCCGCCCACGCTGGTGGCGGCGATGGGTATCCCGGCCGCCATCGCTTCCAGAACGGCCCAGGGCATTCCTTCTTTGACCGATGGTAAAACAAAAACATCAAAGGCCCTGAGATAAATCCGGGCCGAAGGAATGTTGCCAAAAATGAAAAAATTGTCGCGCAGGCGGTTTTTTATAACCAAATTTTCCAGCTCGGCGCGCTGGCGGCCTTCCCCGATGACGAAAAACAGCGCTTCGGGAAAAGTTTTTCTCGTTAGAGCCGCGGCTTCAATGAAATAGCGGATGCCTTTGGTTTCGTACAGATTCGCCACGGCGCCGACGATTTTCCGCGAAATCCACCAGTCCGTGGTCTGGTTTTTGGCTATGCTTGACGGAATAATCGCCTTTAAACTGAAGCGCGCCTCGTCGCGCGGCAAAAATTTGATGTCCTGCCAGTCAAGACCGTTGTAAATAGTGACGATTTTTTCCGGCGGCGCTATTTTCGCTTCAATGCCGGTTTTTCGGTCCGCTTCGGAATTTACGATGATTAAATTTTTCCGCTCCGCCGCATGTTTTTCCAGAAACAGATAAAGTTTTTTCTTGCAAGCGGCGATATCTTCGTTAAAAGCCCACCCGCCTATTCTATAAATAATTTTTATTGACGGAATTCCTCGGATATCCGACGGAATGGCGCGGAAATTATCCGCGTTTATCCGTTTGATATCCGCGATTTTCCGTCCGGCGGCGAAAGCGCCGAGAATTCCGGCTTTGGTGCTGTTCAAAAACAAAATATCGGGCTTTTCGGCGGCAACCAGTTTTTTCAACTCAAAAAACGCCAAAAAGTCAAAAAAAGGATTGACGGCGCGTTTAAGATATTTCAAATGGCGGGTTTTGACGCCGATTTTTTCAAGCTGTTTCAAAAGGCCAAGCTCGTCGTCGCCTTCGGGCCCGGCCGCCACGACGACATCGTAAGCCGCCGGATTCAAAGACCGGGCGATTTCCCAGACGTAATGCTGCGCCCCGCCGAATTCGGATTGGGTAATGACGAAAAGAATTTTCTTTCTTTGAACCGCGTTATCGTCCATTTAATTGGTTTTAAAATTGGATTTTTCCGTTATTTTCATTATATCCCAAAACCTTGCCGGTTTTCAAATTTTGTGGTAAATTGGAGAGGTATGAAAACAGTCATTCTTTGCGGCGGGGAAGGCACCCGCATGAAAGA
>CAZICC010000033.1:0-7281 GCA_964537645.1 uncultured Candidatus Saccharibacteria bacterium
TCGGCGATTTCACCACCAACGCGGCGATGAAATTGGTGGGCGAGGTCCGCAAAAACCCGATTGAAATCGCCAATTTAATTAAAAACCGGATTGAGGCCGACAAGGAATCAGCCGGATTTTTGAAGAAAATCGGAGTTGCCGGCCCGGGATTCGTCAATTTTTATTTGGCCGATTCCTATTTCCAAAGCCGGGTCGCGGCGATCCTGAAAGCCGGAAAAAAATACGGTTCCAATAACGTCGGCAGGAACCGGAAAATTCAGGCGGAGTTTATTTCGGCCAATCCGACGGGGCCTTTGCATCTGGGCAACGGCCGTGGCGGGGCGATCGGCAACGCCCTGGCGAATGTTCTGGAATTTTCCGGCTATAAAGTCGAGCGGGAATATTACGTCAACGACCGGGGGAACCAGATTAAAACGCTTGGCGTTTCCACTTCGGCGGGCAGGGAATTCGCGCGAAAATATCGCCTGGAAGAAAATATTTACCAGGGCGAATACATCCGCGAATGGGAAGAAAAGAACAAAAAACTGGCGGAGAAATACAAAAACAATCCCGAAGAATTGGGCCGCCGGATGGCCAAGGATTTTTTGAACAGGATGGTTAAACCGGTCGTCAAGAAATTCGGCGTCAAATTCAACAAATGGTTTTCGGAAAAATCGCTTTATGACAACGGGACGGTCGGGAGAATTTTGAAATTTTTGAAGGACAGGAACTTGGTTTACGCGAAAGATAACGCTTTGTGGTTCCGGGCTAAGAATTTCGGCGACGCGGAGGACCGGATTTTGGTCAAATCCGACGGCGAGGCGACTTATTTTCTTTCGGATTTGGCTTATCACTGGAATAAATTTGCGGTCCGCAAATTCGGCTTGGCGATTGACGTCTGGGGCGCCGACCACTACGGTTATTTGGCGCGGGTGAAAGCGGGCCTCCGGGCTTTGAAAATTCCCGAGGATAAATTGGCGGTCATCGTCATGCAGCTGGTGCGTCTCGGCAGGGAAATCAAGATGTCCAAACGCGCCGGCGCTTACGTCACTTTGGACGAATTGATAGATGAAGTGGGCGCGGACGTGGCCAAATTTTTCTTTCTTTTGTCTTCGGCTGACAGCCACATGGATTTTGACTTGACTTTGGCCAAGGAAAAATCCGAAAAGAACCCGGTTTACTATGTTCAATACGCCCATGCCCGCATTTGCGCGATATCGCGCAAATGCGGGAAATTCGAAATTCGAAATTCGAAATTCGAAAATTTTAAATTGTTAAGCCATTCATCGGAATTGGCATTGATAAAAGAGCTGGATTATTTTCCGGAATTGGTTTACGAAATCGCCAAAAATTACGATGTCCATAAACTGACTCATTACGCTATCGGGCTTGCCAAACTGTTCCACGCTTTTTACCGCGACTGCCGGGTGATAGGCGGAGAAAAATCCTTGGCGGAGGCGAGAATGGGTTTGATTTTGGCGGCGCAAATTGTCTTGAAAAATCTGCTCGGGTTAATTGGGGTCGGCGCGCCGGAAAAAATGTGAATTTTCGCGCGTAATTTCGTTTGGCGTGGAGCGAAGAGTTTAATTAAAATTTTTACTAAAGTTACGGAGCGGCCGCTCCGTAACTTTAGTAAACGCGATTTGACAGTCGTAATAATTCTTGACTTTCAAAAAAGTCATGTGGTATGAATAGCGCAGTCATTTAACAATCCAAGGGGGTGACAAATTATGTTCTGGCGGTGGCTGGCGGTTTTCGGAGCTTCTTTGGTCGGTTATACGGGGATATTCCTTTTGAATTTCTGGCATCTCAAACAGAGCGGTTCCAGAACGATTTTCGGCCTCTCTTTTTCGTCCTACTGGACTTATCTGGCCTTTTTTCTGGCGGTCTCCGTTCCATTGCTCTTGGCGGCGAATTATTTCTTTTTTTCGGCTTTTTACCTCGGCTTGAAGGTCTGGCGGGATATTTTCGGCGACAAATTCTGGATAGTCAACCTGACGAATTCCGCGGCGGTCGTCTTCGCCACATTGGTCTTAACCTGGCTCTGCTTCCAGGAATTGCCGACAAAAGGCGCTTTGGCCGGGTTCATTCTTGCCATCGCGGCGGTCCTGGCGAGCGTTTTTTGGAAGTAAAACAAATTCAAGCGGCCCTTGATGAAAGAGCCGCTTTTTTATACAATTGATGATATGGCGGACGAAGATCAAAAACTTAATTTTCCCGAAATAGAGGAAAAAATCCTGGAATTCTGGAAGAAAAACCGGATTTTCGAGAAAAGTTTGGCGGCAAAAAAGAAGGCGAAGCGCTTCCGTTTTTACGAAGGCCCGCCGACGGCTAACGGCCGGCCCGGGATACATCACGTTTTGGCCCGGGTTTTCAAGGACATTATCTGCCGTTACAAGACAATGCGGGGTTTTTTGGTTGAAAGGAAAGCCGGCTGGGACACCCACGGCTTGCCCGTGGAGTTGGAAGTTGAGAAGGAGTTGGGCATCCGCCAGAAGGCCGACATAGAGAAATTCGGCATCGCCGCCTTCAACAAGAAATGCCGGCATTCGGTCTGGCGCTACAAGGACGAGTGGGAACGGCTGACCGAAAGAATCGGCTTCTGGCTGGATATGGAGCGCCCTTACGTCACGCTGGATAATAATTACATTGAATCGCTCTGGTGGATTATTGGCCGGATATGGAAAAAGAAACTTTTGTTCCAGGATTACAAAGTGGTGCCTTATTGCCCGCGCTGCGGCACGGCCCTTTCTTCGCACGAGGTGGCCCTGGGTTATCGCCGCGTTTCCGACCCGTCAATTTACGTCAAATTTCCTCTGAAAGGGGTTAAAAACACCTATTTTTTGGTCTGGACAACCACTCCCTGGACTTTGCCGGCCAACGTGGCGGTGGCCGTCAATCCCCGCGTTGAATACACGAAATTCAAAATCAACGGCGATTTCATTTATTCCTATTCCACGCCGCCGTACCCGGAAAACCAAAAAATAGAAATCTCGGAAAAAGTTTCCGGAAAGTCGCTGGTTGGATTAACTTACGAACCCCTGTATCCACCTGCGGATTTAAAGGCCTTGCCGAACGCCAAAAATATCCATAAAGTGGTGCCTGCCGATTTCGTTTCCGTCGAAGAAGGCACGGGTTTCGTGCATATCGCGCCGGCTTTCGGCGAAGACGATTTGAATTTGGGCAAAGCCGAAAAGTTGCCCGTAATACACAATGTTGACGGCGAAGGAAGATTTATAAAAATCAAAGACCAAAACGGGATTTTTTCCAAAATATCGGGAAAATTCGTCAAAGACGCGGACCCGATAATTCTGGAAGATTTGAAGTCCAGAGGCCTGCTTTATTTCAGCGTTCCGAAAGGCATTGAGCACGAATATCCTTTTTGCTGGCGCTGCGACAGCCCTCTGCTTTATTACGCCAAAAAATCCTGGTTCGTGGGGATGGAAAAATTAAAGGATAAACTTCTGGACAATAACCGGAAAATCAGCTGGGTGCCGGCTCATCTCAAAGAGGGGCGTTTCGGCGAATGGCTGAGGGAAGTCAAGGATTGGGCTTTTTCGCGGGAGCGCTACTGGGGCACGCCTTTGCCGGTCTGGATTTGCGGCCAATGCCGAAACGCGGCCGTTATCGGCGGACTTGAGGAACTGGCGAAAAAAAGCGATCGCAAAAACAAGTTTTTTATTTTGCGCCACGGCGAGGCTTCGGCCAACAAATCCGGCGTAATCGCTTCCTGGCCGGAAAAAAAGAACGTTTCGCGCCTGACCGAAACCGGGAAGGAACAGGTAAGGAAAGCGGCAAGAGCCCTTAAAAAGAAAAAAATTGACCTGATTTTCGCGTCGGATTTGAAGCGCATCAGGGAAACGGCGGCGATTCTTAAAAAAGAAGGTTTGAGGGCCGAAGTTGTTTACGCCAAGGAGCTTCGGGAAATCAACTGCGGGATTTTCAACGGCCGGCCTGTTTCCGACCACAAAAAATTTTTCAGCGGACCTCTTGAGGAATTTATCAAAAGGCCGGAAGGCGGGGAAAATCTGGCCGACGTCAAAAAGCGGATATTCGGGTTTGTCCTGAAGTTGAACCGGGAGCATAAAAACAAAAACATTTTGATCGTCGGTCACGGCGACCCGCTTTGGGTTTTGGAGGGCGCGGCGAAAAATCTTTCCAACGATGAAATTTCGCGTCTCTCGTATCCGGAACTGGGCGGCTGGAAAGAACTGTCGGTCAGGAATTGGCCTTATAACGAGAACGGCGAACTGGATTTGCACCGTCCTTTCGTTGACGAAGTGGAAATTGCCTGCCCAAAGTGCCGCGCCGGCATGGAAAGAGTCAAGGAAGTGACCGACGTTTGGTTTGATTCCGGCGCGATGCCGTTCGCCCAGTGGCATTTTCCTTTCGAAAACAAGGAGAGGGTGGAAAAAGAGATTTCTTTCCCGGCGGATTACATTTGCGAAGCCGTAGACCAGACCCGCGGCTGGTTTTACACGCTGCTCGCCGTTTCCGCTTTGCTGGAAAAAGGCCCGGCCTTTTTGAACGTCGTTTCTTTGGGACATATTTTGGACGAACGCGGGGAAAAAATGTCCAAATCCCGGGGCAACGCGGTTGACCCCTGGCAGGCGATAAACAAATATTCTTCCGACGCGCTCCGCTGGTATTTTTACACGATTAATCCGCCGGGCGAACCCAAAAAATTCGCCGAGACCGACGTGGCCGAGCGCCTGCGGAGGTTTTTTCTGACGCTCGCCAACGTTCTGGCTTTTTTTGAAACCTACGCCGTTCGCGAGGAAAAAAGCCTGGACCTGGAAAGTTCCGCGAAGGATTTCACGGCGTTGGACAGATGGATTATTTCCCGGCTCCAGGAATTGATTGCGGAGGTTCGGGTCGGCCTTGACCAATACGACATAACGAAATCCGCCCGCCTGATTGACGGATTCGTTGACGATTTGTCGCGTTGGTATTTGCGCAGGTCCAGGCGCCGTTTCCAGCATCCCGAGTCCGGTCGCGACCGGGCGGCGGCGCAGGACGTTTTGTTTTACGTTATCTCCGCCCTGGCGAAAATCATCGCGCCATTCACGCCGTTTTTCGCCGAATACGTCTTCCAGAAAATCGCGAGGCGGGTCGCGAAGCGCGAAGAGTCGGTCCATCTTTGCGGCTGGCCGGAAGAGAATAAAAAACTGATTTCCAAGGAATTGAACGAAGCGATGAATTTCGTCCGCCAAGTCGCGGCTTTGGGACTGAAAGCGAGGGCCAAAGCCGGCGTTAAAGTCAGGCAACCGTTACCTAAATTAAAAATTAAAAATTCAAAATTCAAAATTAGTTTGAATAAAGAATTATTGGAGTTAATTCAAGATGAAATCAATGTCAAAGAGATAGAACAAGTTGAAGAAATTAAAGAGGGCAGAAACTGGGTTTTGGAAAAAGAAGGGAATTTGGAAATCGCCCTCAATATTGAAATCACCGCCCGGTTAAAGGAAGAGGGAATTTTGCGCGAACTCATCCGCCAGGTCCAGGAAATGCGCCGCGACGCCGGCCTGCGGCCCGGAGACAAAATTTTGTTCCGTTACGATTCCCGAACGGAAAGACCTGTCCGTCGAAGCTTTGGCGAAGGCGGGTCCGATTTGGAAAGAATCATCGGCGGCAACAAGGGTTTCGTCAAAAAAGAAATCAACGCCGGGGAAATCCAGGCCGGCGACCGGCCCAAACAAGTTTTTGATATAGAACGGGAGATTGGAATGGAAGGCGAGAAATTGTGGCTGGGAATCAAGAAGGTTTAAAATAGCGAAAAACAGCTCCGACAGTTTTGTCGGGGCTGTTTTTTGAAACGTCATTTTTATATCAATCCCATTTTTTCTTTAACCTCCTTGAGTTTTTTGGCCGCGATTTTTCGGGCTTTTTCGGCGCCTTCGTCAAGGATTTTTTCCGTTTTTTCGGGATTTTTCAGCAGTTCTTTTCTTTTTTTCTGGAGCGGCGCCAGCCCTTGAATTACGGTCTCGGCCAGCGCCGATTTGAAATCAACGTAGCTTTTTCCGGCAAACTCTTTTTCTATTTCTTTTATCGGCCGGCCGCCAAATTGGCTGAAAATCGTAAGCAGATTGGAAATGGCGGGCTTGTTTTCCGGGTCGTATTTTATGTCCCGGCCGGAATCGGTCACGGCTTTTTTGATTTTCTCGCGGATTGTTTCCGGCTCGTCGCTCGCGGCGATATAGCTTTCCGGATTGTCGCTTTTGGACATTTTTTTGGCCGGATCGGAAAGCGACATTATCCGCGCCCCTTCTTTTTGGATTATCGCTTCCGGCTCCGGGAAAGTTTGGCCGAAACGGTTGTTGAATTTCCGGGCGATGACTCTGGCCAGTTCCACGTGTTGGCGCTGGTCTTCGCCGACCGGCACGGCTTGGGTGTCGTAAAGCAAAATATCGGCGGCCATCAAAACCGGGTAGTCAAAAAGCCCCATATTGATTGATTCCCGGAATTTCGCCGATTTTTCCTTGAATTGGGTCATCCGTTCCAGTTCGCCGAGGGGCGTGATGGTGTTCAAAAGCCAGGTCATTTCCGTGTGTTCGGAAACGCGGGATTGGACGAAAAGAACGCATTTTTCCGGATTAAGGCCGGCCGCGAGCAGCGTGGCGGCCAAATCAAAAACCTTGCCCTTGAATGTTTTGGGGTCCCGGGGCGCGGTCAGGGCGTGCAAATCAACCACGCAAAAAACGGAATCGTATTCGTTCTGGAGTTTAACCCAGTTCTTGACGGCTCCCAGATAATTCCCTATATGCGTCAGTCCTGTCGGCTGGATGCCGGAAAAAATGCGTTGCATTTTTGACTTACAACTTACAACTTACAACTGACAACTGACGACAATTTTTGTCGTTGGTCGTTCGTTGTTAGTCGTTAGTTAAATTTCTATCACCACCGGCAATACCATCGGCCTTCGCTGGGTCCTCGAGAATATGAATTGCCCTATTTTGTCGCGCAATCCTTCCTTGATGTATTCGGAATCAACCGGTTTGTCGCCGGGGATTTTGCCGATGATTTTTTTGACTTTGCTTTTGATTTCGTCAATCAGCTCTTTGGACTCCTTGAGGTAAATGAAGCCGCGCGAAATGATGTCCGGGTCGCGCAGCAGATGGCCGGTCTGTTTGTCAACGGAAACGATGATGACGAGCATGCCGTCGGAAGCCAGCATTTTCCGGTCCCTGACCACGATTTCTCCCACGTCGCCCACGCCCAACCCGTCCACCATAACGTAATAAGTCGGAACTTTCTCTTTTTGGACCGTAAAGTCGTTGCGGCCGAGTTCCACGACGCTGCCGT
>CAZICC010000034.1:0-6968 GCA_964537645.1 uncultured Candidatus Saccharibacteria bacterium
AGCCGTTGAGACCCGTTGAAAATGATTTCCAGGTTCCGTCCGGCCTCTTCCAAAGTTTCGGTTTCAAAAATTTGCTTGAATTCCCTCAAGGATAACGTTTTGAAGAAATTTTCGGTCGCGAAAACGATTTTATCGCCCAGATAAATTTGTCCTTGCAGGGTATGCCGGAAATTATTCGGGAGATAATCGGTAAGCTGGGATATTTTCTTTGACAAGTCAAAGAGTTGGTTGGTTCTTGTTAGTAGAATATGAATTTTTCCCATTTGCGAAACGAAGAGACGGGCGCCGGCTATCGCGGCGGCCGCGAATTTTATTTTTTCGCTCAAATCCACGCCTTCGCGTTTTTTTATCTCAACGAGCACAAAATTGGCTTTTTTCAGGGCGGCTTCCAGGGCGTTCGCCGGGTCGCTCTTGGAGACGGAATAATAATCCCGCCTGACGAGGGAAGCGAAATAGTTCAGGAGATATCTCGCCTCGGGGTGGAAATTCAAAACCTCGCCCATCAAAAACAGGGTCCCGAGCCTCTCTTCCTCGTAATTGGACGGCTCGTAAACGAAGGAATCGCAAAAAGACCGGGGATTTTTCTCTTCTTTTACGATAAATTCCCTGATTTTTAAGGGTTTTTGCGTCATATTTCCCGATTTATTATTATACCACAATTTGGAATTGACAGTAAAATCGGGGTTAAGTATAATAACTGATATGAGCGTAAAAATAAAAAATCCAATTCTGGAAGAGCTTTTTGACAATCCGGCCCGCGTCCGGTTATTGAAATTTTTTCTTCATAATGCCGAAAAACCCTTCGCGCTTAAGGAATTGAAGAAATATTTGAAAATTGACGGGCGTTCGCTGAAGCGCGAGGCGGCCAAGCTGAATTCAATAGGAATACTGAAAAGCAAGGCCGGTTCGCCCAAACTCGCGGTCGTCAGGAAGAGATTCGGGAGAAAATTCAGAAAAGTCGCCAAGCGCCTGCCTTCGCGCGAGCGCCTTTACTTCGCCAACACCCAATTTTATTTTTACCCGGAACTTAAGAACCTGGTTTTGAAATCCTCGCCGGTTTCGGAGAAAAAACTGATGGCAAGGATAAAAAAATTGGGGAAAATCAGATTGGCGGCGCTGGCCGGGATTTTCATCAATTCCGAAAAATCCCGCGGCGACCTCTTGATAGTGGGGGACGGCATCTCGCAGAAAAAAGCCGATAAATTCCTTGAAGAACTGGAAGCCGAAGCCGGCCGCGAAATCAACTTGGTTATTCTGGAGACCGGCGAATTCAAATACCGTTACGGCATGTTTGACCGGTTTTTGCGGGATTTCCTGGAATATCCGCACGAATTTTTGATAAACAAATTGCGTTTATAATGCGAGAGCGGGGGCATTTAGCTCATCCTTGTTTCTATGCCAAAATGGACGATTAGCTCAGTGGGTTGAAAGCAAATGTCTTTGCTTTCAACGGGCGGCCTCTTTAGTAAAATTGATTAAATGAAAAAGCCGCCCCGGAAGAGCGATTCGTTTATTCACCCCGTTAGATTTACGCGGACACTTAGCTCAGTGGTAGAGCGCTTCGTTCACATCGAAGAGGCCACAGGTTCGAGCCCTGTAGTGTCCATCGAAAATCTAATGGAGCAGGTTAAAGAGGTCAGAGGTCTGCCCCGCGCCAACCGCAGGATAAGCGTCGAAAAGCGTCAAACAGAGCCGTTAGGCGATACAGTTCGAAGAAAGAGCGAATTAATAAAAGTCTGACACGGTTTGGTGGCCTATACTGAATAATGCGCGAACCCATTTTGAGCGAAATGCCTGCGGCGTTTCGCAAAATCCCAAACCGCTCGCTCGGGCGGGGCGGGAAAGAAAGGGGTTGAAGGGGAAGGGAATTCCCGCCCCGCCCTCGCTTCCCCGAAAAAATTTCGCGGCGAACCAATGGGAAAATCATTCATTTTTGTTTGTTGCAGAAATTTCTTTGAAATTTCTGTTTTTTGTTAAAAAATTAGGTCAATTTTAGAAATTTCTGTCAACTATTGACAAAATCTACAAAAGGTGCTATACTACAGGTGTCAAAATGGAAGCCCTTTGAAAACCGAATAATCGCCTACGAGGTAGCAATAAGACGGTGATTTTCGCCTTTTTATTGCTACTTCGTAGCAAAACATTTCCCTGATTTGTTGAACTATATGGATATTTTTGAGCCATTTGGTTTTTCGAAATCAGGCGGCGAAAACCGACATCCCCGTCTCGCACAGGACGTAAAACACACTGCGAACTCCCACAAGGACACAAGGAGAAAAAATGAAAGTAATAAAAAAAGTTGGTAAGTATGATTCTTGGGAGGAAATGACCTCCCACCCGGAAATCCTCAGCACCATCCCCAGGCCGATGCCCGGCTGGGAAGAACACAAGAGTTATTGCGAGGCTCTTCTACCGGGAGAAGAAAGCCTTGCATTAAAGATTGCGAAAATAATCGGGCAGCCGGTTGTTTTCGCGAGAAGCCAGAATCTCAATCTGGCACACATTGAGGACAATGTGTTGTTTCTGGCACGTTGTCCGTATGATGATTTGGGGGATTCGGAAGTTTTGCTACTGGGGGAAAAGGTTCCCCTGGTGCCGCTTCCATCCTATCAGATTTTTTTACCACCTCGCCTCGACAGAGGAGATGTTTATAGGTCTCCAGACGGGCGAAGGTGGCTGGTATGTGGAGAAGAAGGCGATCCACATATCGCGGAGTCAATGAGGTTCAAATTGCTCAGCGATGAGCAATTTGAAAAACTTTGCGCTCGCAAGCGCAAAGAAAAGGAAAAGGCCGCGGCTGCCGCCGAACAGGAGCGAGAATAAAGGCGGAAGCTGGTCAAACAACGCTCAAAAGTGTTTATCACTTGGCCTGATGGCGCACTCAACCATCAGGCCTTTTTCTTTTCCAAAATTTTCAAAGAGCAAAATTTTTACGCGATAAATTTTTCAATTTCATTCTCATTTTCCTTGAAAAATTTATCGTAATGAGCTATGATTAAGTCAATAGATAGGAAATTTTCAATTGTTAAAGTTCAGCGGCGAAATTTTTTCGGGGAAGCGAGGGCGGCGCGGGAATTCCCTTTCCCTTCAACCCCTTTCTTTCCCGCCCCGCCCGAGCGGTCCGCCAAAGTTTCAACGGCGGCGGAGCGGTTTGGGATTTTGCGAAACGCCGCAGGCGTTTCGCTCAAAATAGGTTCGCGCTGATTTCAGTATAGGCCACCATACTGGAAGTCGCGGGTTTTTGACGCCTTCGGCGTCTGTTCGCTCGCCGCGCCTCGCGGGCGCGGCTCGCGAGAAATTGTGCGGCAAAATCGTAAGGAGGTACAAAATCAAAGTTCACGCGCGACAATGCCCGAGATTAACGGCGCCGTAAACAAAAGCGATAAAGCGATTACCAAAAAGACGCTGATTTTGCTCGCCGGCGGGACAAAATTGTCCGCGGCTTTTTTATTGGCGAACGGCGGGAAAAACGCCAAAGAAACGCGCGCCGGTTGGCTGGAATTCAGCGGGAAACGACTGAAAGAAACTGTAATCCGCCTCAAAAAAAGGGGATTGATAGATTGTCGGGACATTGGAGGCGAAAAGATTTTCGTTTTAACCGAAAAAGGCAATAAAAAAATCCAAAGATATATAATTGACGAAATGGACATTGAAATTCCGAAAAAATGGGACGGAATATGGAGGATTGTCATTTTTGACATTCCGGAATCCAGGCGGAGAGCGCGCCAAATTTTCGCCCAAAAATTGAAAAATCTCGGTTTTCACCAGATGCAGCGCAGCGTCTTCGTCCATCCTTTTGAATGCCGCGACGAGATTGATTTTATGAAAGAAGCGCTTGAAATAGGGGATTATACGACTTGCATCGCGGCGGCCTCAATAAGCGGAGACGAAAAAATAAAGGAATTTTACGTCAAAAAAGCCGGCGGCAAAAGAGAGGAGGAGGCGATGAAGAAGTATTTCAGTTATCCACATTAAGTTGACTCTCCGGTTTTAAAAGGGTATTATGATAATAAGGGCATGTAATTAACCGCCCCGTCGGGCGCGCGAATTTTTTAAATGAAGATTTTAATGTTTGGCTGGGAATTCCCGCCGTTTAATTCCGGCGGCCTTGGAGTGGCTTGCGAGGGACTGGTCAAAGCCTTGTCAAAAGAAGGACTGGAAGTCCTTTTTATTTTGCCCAAAAAACTTGATTGTCGTTCCGATTTTTGCCAATTTCTCTTCGCCGAGGAATTTTCGGCTCCCCAAAAAATCGGCGCGGGAAAAATCAAAGGCGTTGAAACCCGGCTCGTTAATTCGCTTTTAACGCCTTACGTTACCTCCGACTCTTACGCGGAGATTTATAGGGAATTGGTTTCGGCCCGCGCCGGCGGAGGAGCCTCCCCGCTTATTTACGGCTCCGATCTTTTGGGCGAAGTGATGCGTTACGCCGGTCATGCCAAAAAAATCGCCGCCCTTGAGGATTTTGACGTTATTCATTGCCACGATTGGCTGTGCTATCCGGCCGGTTTGGCTGCCAGGAAAATTTCCGGAAAGCCGCTGGTCGTCCATATTCACGCCACCGAATTTGACCGCACCGGCGGCCACGGCGTCAACAGCGAGGTTTACCGGATTGAAAAAGCCGGCTTTGAAGAAGCGGATTTAATCGTGGCGGTCAGCCGTTTCACCAAAGACGCGGTGGTCAGGCATTACGGCATATCGCCGGATAAAATCCGGGTGGTCCACAACGCCGTTGATTGCGACGAATTGGGCGGAGACCTGGCCGGCGAAGTTTGCGGCCTGAAAAAGGCCGGAAAAAAAATCGTCCTTTTTTTGGGCCGAATAACTTTGCAGAAAGGGCCGGATTATTTTTTGGCGGCCGCCAAAAAAGTGCTGGAAGTTGACCCGAATGTCATTTTCGTCGTCGCGGGGTCGGGCGATATGGAAATCAAAATGATAGAAATGGCGGCGGATTTCGGCATAGCCGACAAGGTGCTGTTCGCCGGTTTTTTAAGGGGCAAAGAACGCCGTCAAATTTATCAAATGGCGGACTTGTACGTTTTGCCTTCGGTTTCCGAGCCGTTCGGCATCACGCCCCTGGAATCGCTGGCGGCCGGCACGCCGGTCTTGATTTCCAGGCAATCGGGGGTTTCCGAAATTATTTCCCATTGCCTCCGGGTTGATTTTTGGGATATTGGCGAGATGGCCAATAAAATTATCGCCGTCCTCAATCACCCCGAACTTAAAGAAACTTTAAGCCGGCACGGTCTGGAAGAAGTCGGGACGATAAGCTGGCGGGACGCCGGAAAGAAATGCCGGGAAATTTATGAAGAATTATTAAGGCGTTAGAAAAAACTTTATGTCTTCCGTTTGTTTCTATCTTCATACGCACCAACCCTATCGCATAAGGCATTTTTCCGTTTTTGACATCGGCAGGGATTTGCCGTACTTTGACGACGAAAAAAACAAAATGTATTTGGCGAGAATCGTCCGGAAAAGCTATCTGCCGACGAATAAGATTATTCTGGATTTAATCAGGGAAACGAAAGGAAGATTCAAAGCCAGTTTAAGCCTGACCGGAACGCTTCTGGAGCAATTGGAAGAACATCATCCCGAAGTGATAAAATCCTTTCAAAAATTGGTCAATACCGGCTGCGTTGAAGTGCTCGCCGAAACATACCATCACTCCCTGGCTTACTTGTATTCAAAAGAAGAGTTCAAGAAGCAGGTCGCGCTTCACCGTCAAAAAATCCGGGGACTTTTCGGCTCCGAGCCGAAGGCCTTCCGCAACACCGAGTTGATGTTCAGCAACGAAATGGCCGGCTTCGTCCAGGAAATGGGTTACCGGGCGATGCTGGCGGAGGGCGCGGATTATATTCTCGGCTGGCGTTCGCCCAATTTTGTTTACAGCGCCAGGACCGCCCCGAATTTGAAAGTTTTGCTGAGGAATTACCGCCTGAGCGACGATATTTCTTTTCGCTTTTCCAACTGCGGATGGCAGGAATGGCCTTTGACGGCCGACAAAATGGCTTCGTGGATAAACCAGGCGAACGGCTGCGGCGAAACAGTCAATCTCTTCATGGATTACGAAACTTTCGGGGAGCATCAATGGGAATCAACCGGAATTTTTGAATTCCTGAAGGTTCTGCCGCGTCAAATTTTGGAGCATCCCGACAACGATTTCAAAACCGTGTCGGAAGCAGCCGCTTCTTACGGGACGCGGGACGAGCTGGATTTCCACAATGTCGTCAGCTGGGCCGACGTTGAAAGGGACTTGAGCGCCTGGCTGGGAAACGCCATACAGCAAAGAGCGGTCCAGGCCGTTTACGCCCTGGAAGAAAAGGTTTTGGCGAGCGCCGACGAAAAATTGATTGACGATTGGCGCAAACTTCAGACCTCGGACCATTTTTATTATATGTGCACCAAATGGTTCGCCGACGGCGACGTCCACAAGTATTTCAATCCCTACGGCAGCCCTTACGAATGCTTCATTTCGTACATGAACATCATAAACGACTTGAAGATAAGATTGGGTTGCTGACCGCTGGCTTGGCGAATCTTTCGGAAAAGAAATATTTATTGTATAATAAATAAAGCGTCAAATGTAAAACTGAAAACGAAAAACAACAGGTAAATTCAAAATTGCGATTCAAAAGGAGAAAAAATTTGGTCGATTATTATTGTAAAAATCTTTTAATTTATGGCTCGTCCAAAAAAAATTAAACCCTTTTTGCCCAATACCCTTTACGGGGAATGTTTTTGGGCCTGCGACGGCCGGATTTCGGGCAATCTCAGGGAATTGCGCGACAACCTCGCGGCAACGAGCGATGAAACGTTTGCATACCATTGCAATAAAGAAAAAAACGATTTCGCCGTCTGGATTGCCGAAAGCTTGAAAGACGAAAGCTTGGCCAAGGCCGTCCGCAAAATCAAAGACCGCAAAGAGATGCTCAAAAAGATTGAAGCGAGGTTGAAGGATTTTTCGTTTTAAC
>CAZICC010000035.1:0-6954 GCA_964537645.1 uncultured Candidatus Saccharibacteria bacterium
CAATGTTTCGGACGCCTGCGGATATCTGAATTCCCGCGCGAACCGGAAATCTCCCAAGTTTTTAAAGTGGCCTTTTTGCGGCTTTTTGAGATTTTTCCTTTTTTTTTCGCCGAAACCCAACTGAACCGCGCCGTAACCGTCTTTTTCGCCGGTCTTGACCTGGAGCACCACCGCCGGCCCGGCTTTTATCAAAGTCACCGGCTCCACTTTGCCGTCTTCCCTGAAAATCTGGGACATTCCCAATTTTGTTCCCAAAATGAATTTCATAATCGCCAATGGGTTTTCTCCAATAAAATACCGGGCACTAACCCGGTATTTTACGGATAGCTACGATTGCAAAATTTTATCGGATTTTAAGAAGGCGCGGCATTAATAAAAATTTATTACATTTTAATCTCAATGTCAACTCCAGCCGGTAGGTTCAGGTTCATCAGCGCGTCAATAATGCGGGAATTGGGATTCATGATGTCAACAAGGCGCTTGTGAACGCGCATTTCGTATTGTTCCCGCGAATCCTTGTGGACGAAAGTGCTGCGGTTTACCGTATATTTGTGGATTTCGGTCGGCAGGGGTATGGGGCCGATGATTTCCGCGCCGTGACGCTGGGCGGTCTCAACTATTTGCCTGGCGCTCAAGTCAATGATTTTATGGTCGTAGGCCCGAATCCTAATCCGAATCCTCTGGCGAGGAACATCTTCGCTTTTTTCTTTCTGGGCTTTCTTCGCGGTGACCATTTGTCTTTATCAATTTTTAATTTATTTGGCTATCTTCGTGACCACGCCGGCGCCAACGGTCTTTCCTCCTTCCCTGATGGCGAACCTTTGCTGTTCTTCCAAGGCGACCGGAACAATCAATTTGATTCCCAACTTGACCCTGTCGCCGGGCATAACCATTTCGGTTCCCGCGGGCAGAGTCACCTCGCCGGTCACGTCAGTGGTGCGGATGTAAAACTGGGGCTTGTAGCCGGCGAAAAAAGGAGTGTGCCTTCCGCCTTCTTCCTTGGTCAGGATGTAAATTTCGCCTTCAAATTCCGTGTGCGGAGTCACCGAGCCGGTCTTGGCCAGAACCTGACCGCGCTCAACGTCCTCTTTCTTGGTGCCGCGAAGCAGTATGCCCGCGTTGTCTCCGGCCCGGCCTTCGTCCAGCGATTTATTGAACATTTCAATGCCGGTAATGATGGTTTTCTGGGTCGGCCGCAAACCGACGATTTCCACTTCTTCGTTTAATTTTATTATTCCCCTTTCTATCCGGCCGGTTACCACCGTGCCGCGGCCCTCAATGGAAAAGATGTCTTCAACGGGCATCAGGAATGGCTTGTCAATTTCCCTCGACGGCTCCGGAATGTATTCGTCCAGGGCTTTCATTAGTTCCAAAATCGGCTTGGCCGCTTCGTCGTCGGCGGATTTCACTTCCAGGGCCTTCAAGGCGGAACCCCGGATAACCGGGATTTTGTCGCCCGGAAACTCGTATTTGGTCAGAAGCTCCCTGACTTCGGCCTCCACCAAATCTATCAATTCCGGGTCGTCCACCTGGTCAACTTTGTTCAGGAAAACGATTATCGCCGGAACGCCGACCTGCCTCGCGAGCAGTATGTGCTCCCGGGTCTGGGGCATCGGGCCGTCGGCGGCCGAGACCACCAGGATCGCTCCGTCCATCTGGGCGGCGCCGGTAATCATGTTTTTTATGTAATCGGCGTGTCCCGGGGCGTCAATATGGGCGTAATGCCGTTTTTCCGATTCGTATTCGGAATGGTGCAGGGCAATGGTAATACCGCGGGCTTTTTCCTCGGGCGCGTTGTCAATATCGTCCACGCCTTCGGCTTTTTGGATAAGCCCTTTCAATTTAAGGACGTTCATTATCGCGGCGGTCAACGTCGTTTTCCCATGGTCAACGTGGCCGATGGTTCCGACGTTGACGTGCGGCTTCGCCCGCTCAAATTTCGCTTTTTCTGCCATTGTTTTGAATTTCGGCCGCCCGTAACCGCCTGCGAGACAAAATGGCTGTCTGGCAAAAAGTATCGGACGACTGACAAAAGTTAAATTCTAACTGCGGATACAAGATTAAATTTAACAGGAAATTAAAATTGTGTCAACCCTTCGCTACGACAAACTTGTGTTTTTTCAGGCGTTGAGTCGGCCCCGCCGGCTTAGAGCGGCAAATCCTCAATTTTTACGGCATCCAAAGAATGGTCGTCTATCTGAAAATCCGGAAAATCTTCTTCCTCGGTTTTGTCGGCGCAATGGGCGCCCAAGGCGCCTTTTTGGAAATAGCCGGACGCCTCTTTGTTTTTTCCGAGAAGTTTCTGGAATTCGGCGGCGTTTAAAATAACGTAACCCGGCTCGCCTTCGCGGTAAATGGCGCATCTGCCCCCGCCCAACTCCAAAAGTTTTTTTATTTCCGCGAAATCCATGTCAATTTGGCCCAAGAGGGCGAGCCGAGCGAGTATCGCGAGGCGAAACCCGAATGGCTGCCAAATTGAGCGCCCTCCTAAATTTTTGACTCGTTAAGATAATTTGAAAGAGTTTTTCTAAGATAGTTCCTGCCCCAGCCGGTTTTCAGGTATTTTTCTCTTTTTCGGGCGTCTTTTTCGTTTTGGTAACATTCGGTGTAAATCAATTCCAGAGGCAGGCGGTCTTTCGTTGATTCGTTGTTTCCTTTGTTATGTTCTATTATCCTTCTTTTGAGGTTATCGGTAAAACCGATGTATAGTTCCTTATCCTTTTTACTCAACAAGACATAGACGCAATAGAACATAACTTCGAGTCAAAAATTTTGGCGGGTAAAGGTTTTCTGACAAAATTTTCGGCATCCCTTCGGGACTTGAAAATTTTGAGAAAGCCCTTTATTTTCTCTTCCCGCTTATAATTTCTTCCGCGATATTTTTCGGAACTTCCTCGTAACGGTCAAATTCCATGGTAAAAGAAGCCCTGCCCTGGCTCATCGAACGGAGCTTGGTGGCGTAACCGAACATTTCCGCGAGCGGCACTTTGGCGTCAATGACTTTCGCGCCCGGCCTCTCGTCCATTTTTTCAATCCTGCCGCGCTTGGAATTCAAATCGCCGGTGACGTCCCCCAAAAACTGCTCGGGAGTAACCACTTCTATCTTCATAACCGGCTCGAGCAACGCCAGATTGGCGCGTTTGGACGCTTCCTGCAGGGCAATGGAGCCGGCTATTTTGAAGGCCGCTTCCGAAGAATCAACTTCGTGGAAAGAACCGTCATAAAGGGTTACTTGAACGTTTTGGAGAGGATAACCGGCGAGCACGCCTTTATCCATCGCTTCCTTGACTCCTTTTTCCACCGCCGGAATGAATTCTTTGGGAATAATGCCGCCTTTGATGGCGTCAACGAATTCAAAACCCTTGCCCTCGGCCAACGGCTCCACCCTGAGCCAGACATGACCGTATTGTCCCCGTCCGCCCGATTGCCTGATGTATTTGCCTTCGGCTTCGGCCATTTTCTTAATGGTTTCCTTGTAGGCCACCTGCGGACGGCCGACGTTGGCCTCCACCTTGAATTCCCTGAACAACCTGTCCACGAGAATTTCCAAGTGCAGCTCTCCCATGCCGGAAATAATGGTTTC
Organism: uncultured Candidatus Saccharibacteria bacterium; assembly: GCA_964537645.1. Lineage (GTDB taxonomy): Bacteria > Patescibacteriota > Minisyncoccia > CAZICC01 > CAZICC01 > CAZICC01. The sequence continues at coordinate 3,584 of CAZICC010000035.1, forward strand.
GCCGGTTTCCTGGTCGCTTTTTATCCGGAAAGTCGGGTCCTCTTCGGCGAGTCGCCGCAAACTGATGCCCAACCGTTCCTGGTCGGTCTTGCTCTTCGGCTCTATCCGCACCCCGATGACCGGCTCGGGAAAGACGATTTTTTCCAGAATAACGGGGTTGTCCGGGTCGCAAAGCGTGTCGCCGGTGCTGGTATTCTTAAGTCCGACGAGTCCCGCGATGCCGCCGGCGTAAATCGCGTCTATTTCTTCCCTGTGGTTGGCATGCATCCTTAAAATCCGGCCGATGCGCTCCTTTTCGCCTTTGACCGGATTAAAAACGTAAGAGCCGCGGTTCAAAACGCCGGAATAAACCCGGAAATAAGTCAAATAGCCGACATAAGGGTCGGAGGCGATTTTGAAAGCCAGGCCCGCCAAAGGCGCTTCGTCCTTGGTTTCTCTAGTCATTTCTTCCCCTTTCAAATCCTGGCCTTTTACCGGCGGAAGATCCAGGGGCGAAGGCAGATATTCAACCACCGCGTCCAATACCTGTTGGACGCCTTTATTTTTCAAAGCCGAACCGCAAAGCGCCGGCACCACCGTTCCTTCAATCGTCGCGCGCCGCAAAACCCGGCGCAGGTCGGCTTCGGCGATATCTTCGCCGACCAAATATTTTTCCATCAAAGCGTCTTCGTTTTCCACAATCCTTTCCACCAGATCGCGCCGGTATTTTTCGGCCGCTTCTTTCAGGTTTTCCGGAATTTCGACCTCCTCCAAAATTTCTCCGTGCTCGCCCGAAAACTTCACGGCTTTCCGGCGAATCAAATCAACCGTCCCTTCAAAATTATCCTCAAGGCCGATGGGAATGCTGACCGGCGTCGCTTTCGGAGTCAGCCGCTCGCGGATGGACGCCAAACTTTTTTCAAAACTGGCTCCCATCCGGTCAAGTTTGTTGACAAAGCAAATCCTCGGCACTTTGAACTTGTCGGCCTGCCGCCAGACCGTCTCAGACTGGGGCTCCACCCCGGCCACGCCGTCAAAAACCACCACCGCGCCGTCCAGCACTCGCAAGGACCTTTGAACCTCAACCGTGAAATCAATGTGGCCAGGCGTATCAATGATGTTTATCTGGAATTCCGGCGTCTGGCCGGCGGATTGTTTTTTGTAGGTTTGGGTCCAAAAACAGGTAGTGGCCGCGGCCGTAATGGTGATGCCGCGCTCGCGTTCCTGCTCCATCCAATCCATCACGGCTTCGCCCTCGTGGACCTCGCCGATTTTATGGGAAATGCCCGTATAAAAAAGAATCCGCTCGCTGACGGTTGTCTTTCCGGCGTCAATGTGGGCAATGATGCCGATATTCCGATACTTATCTAAAGGATATTGGCGCAATTTGACTTACGACTTGCGACTTACAACTTACAACTTTTAATTTTTGTCGTTAGTTGTTGGTCGTTAGTCGTCGGATAATCTACCGCGCGAAATGGGCGAAAGCGCGATTTGCTTCGGCCATCCGGTGGGTATCTTCCTTCTTTTTGACCGCCGCGCCCTGGTTGTTCGCGGCGTCAATCAGTTCTTCGGCCAGTTTTTGGGCCATCGGCTTGCCTTTTCTTCTGCGGCTCGCCAAAATCAGCCAGCGGTGGGCCAGAGTAATTTTCCTTTCTCCTCGGACTTCCATCGGCACCTGATAATTGGCGCCTCCGACTCTCCGAGATTTCACTTCCAGAAACGGAGTGACGTTCTTTACGGCCAATTCAAAAACCTCCAACGGGTTTTCTTTTTGGACTTTCCGCTTGACGATTTCCAGGGCCGAATAGACGATTTTTCTCGCCGTGGCTTTCTGTCCCTTTCTCATTAGATGATTGGTGAACTTTTCCAGGGCGATGCTGCCGAAAATCGGATCCGACTGGATGAACGATTTAAATTTTCTTTTTCTTCTCATAAAAGACGAGTTTTCTCGGATATCTGACGGAATTACTCGGAAAATTTTCCGCGATGTTCCGTTTGATATCCGCGTAATTCTGTGTTACTTCGGCCGTTTGGCCCCGTACTTGCTTCTCTGCTGCTTCCTTCCCTCGACTCCAGACGTATCCAACACGCCCCGGACGATGTGGTAGCGAACGCCCGGCAGGTCCTTGACCCGACCGCCGCGTATTACAACCACCGAGTGCTCCTGAAGGTTATGGCCCTCCCCGGGAATGTAAGCCGTCACTTCCATGCCGTTGGTCAGCCGGACTCTCGCCACTTTACGAAGAGCGGAATTCGGCTTTTTTGGAGTGGTGGTGAAGACCTTGACGCAAACCCCTCGCTTGAAAGGCGAAGAAACTTCTTTGGGCCGGTTCTGGATAACGTTAAAATAGCGTCTTAAAGCCGGCGCTTTGGTTTTTTCCCTGACGGATTTCCGTCCGCGTTTTACCAATTGATTGATGGTAGGCATATTCCCTCGCTTTCGCTCGGTCAAACTCAAAACTCAAAAGTCAAAAGTTTTGAGCGGTTAAATTTAAGCGAACACAAAACTAAATTTATCAGAAAACTTGAATTGTGTCAACCAGGCAGTGAAAACTCCAGATGGAAATGCCCAATGGCTTATCATTTTTGAGGGTCACAGCTTCTTGCTGATCGACAATGCCCATCGTAGAAGATCTATCTATCTTTTGGCATTTCCTGACAAAATCAGCTATCGCCTATAAAAGTATTATCAGGGCATAACATACATGCTCAATCTTCAAAAGCGCCAAAAGAAACTGGAGTTTCTGCTGCCTGGTCAACCGGGTAGTGAAAATTCGGCGGATTGCATCCTGGCGCTAAAGACGCCAAGCCGAATTTCTACTGCCCGGCCAAATACAACCTCTTGATTGACAATGCGTTAAAGAAATACAATAATATTATGCGTTGACGGGCGTTTAGCTCAGTGGTAGAGCGACTCGTTTACACCGAGTAGGTCGGGGGTTCAATCCCCTCAACGCCCATCATATTAGTAGGCCTGCCCCGTAGTGAGCCTTGCTCTACTACTGGGGCCCTGTTGAAACTTAAAAAACGCTTGACTTTTTCTCATAGCGGATCTCTTTTCTTTTTGCCCGCTCGCTGGGGAAAAGTTTTCGGTTTTTTCAAGTAAGATGTTGACTTCCCCTCTCACTTCCTCTATCATTATAATAGATACTACACAAAGAACACAATATATCACACCTATTTTAATGTTATATTGCGCAAAGGACTATGTCAACCGATAACTCCAAGTCGTATATCGCCAAAAACATAAGAAAATTAAGGCAAGCAAAAGGACTTTCGCAAGACAGATTGTCCAAGCTCGCCGATTTGTCGTTGAATTCGGTTGTTAATATAGAAGCGGGGAATAATCCCAACCCCACAATTAAGACGCTTGAGAAAATAGCCAAAGC
>CAZICC010000036.1:0-1279 GCA_964537645.1 uncultured Candidatus Saccharibacteria bacterium
ATGCCCTCCCGGGGCTGGACGATGTCAAAATCGCCTTTGTTTCGATTGTATATCAGCGCGGCGTTTTGGGCCGGCTTTTCAATCATGAACAATTTCTCCTTGATGGTTTCGTCCAGGACTTCCCGGTTTATTTCAAAATCCGGCTCTATCGCGAGCAGCCCGAGGCGGGCGGCAATCCGGTTTTTCGCGCCGACGACGAAATTTTTTTCCCGGCCGAGCCGGTAGGCCTTTTCAACGGTTTTTTGCGGATAAAAAACGACGCCGAGCTCCTTGATTTTTACGGTCCAGATTCGGTCTTGGAAACGAAGGTCTATTTTTTGTTCCAGGAAATTTTTTTCCGCGTCGTTCAGAATTTCAAGCGCCGCTTGGCGGTCCATCCCCCCGATTTTTACGTCGGCCGCCTTGAGTCCCGCGATAATGTTCCCGATATTAAAAAGCCCCAGCGTTAAAACGGAGCTTGAAATCAGCGCGAAGCATACTATTGCGATGATTAAGATATTTTTTTTGCGCCCCCGCATTGGGATTTTACGGATTTCTGTCGCCCTTTTGTCGTCAAAGCGCGAAAATCAATCGGTTTTTATCTTGATTTTTTTTGTCCTGATTTTCTCGGCCTTGGGAAGGCGGATAGTCAATATGCCGTTTTTCAGGCTGGCTACGGCCTTGTCGGCGTCAATGTCAACCGGCAATATGACTGAGCGCGAAAAGTTTCCCCAATAGCATTCCTGATAAAAATAATCTTCGGTTTTCACTTCTTCCTGTTTTTGGCGCCGGCCCCGGATGGTAATCATGTCGTTGGTGATTGATATATCCAGGTCTTCGGGCTCCACTCCGGCAATGGTTGATTGAATCACGATTTCCGCCGCCGTCTGATAGACGTCAATGGTCAGCTGGCCTTCCGCCTCTTCGCTTGGCCAGCCGGCGGGCGCGGCGCGGGACTCCTCGTCCCTCAAAGGCGTTTTTTGGGCCGGCGGCTCCTCTTCGTAGTCAATTTTTTTCATTTCAACCGGCTCTTCTTCCGTTTTCACGGAACCGGTCAGTTTTTCGAAAAATGATTTTTTCACCATATTGGATTATTATCCGAATGCTGCGAATTTTTATCCAAATCCACGAATAGTTTATTCGTTGATCAGGATAGTCATTCGTTGATTAGGATATTTTTTATTGATTAAAATTTTGCTCACGTTTGCAGAGCATGTTAGGTCACACTCTTAATTCAATAATTCAATTAAAGTTGCATAAGGCTTGCCATACACTAGAGGTAGTTTTGCGACAAAGTGAT
>CAZICC010000036.1:1289-6637 GCA_964537645.1 uncultured Candidatus Saccharibacteria bacterium
TTTGGAGTATTTTAAAATTCCTCAATACGTAAATGGCGATAATAAGCAGGGGAATGCTGAAATAAATCGCCAGGGGCTCCCGCAATATAATTATAAAATAATTAAAGGCGCCATGCAACAGCGCGGCCAAGATAAGTCCCTTGGCGAGTTGCGAGCGGCGGCGCGTTTCCGGATGGTCCTTTTTGACGAGCGAAAGCGCGTAATAGAAGCCGATGATTCCCGAAGCGAGAGTGTGAAGGAAGGTGGCGCCGACGAATCTGGCCGCCAAGGTCGCGAGGGGCTGGCCGATATTGGCGAACACGAAAGGGGCGAAAGAATTCATTACCATGATATTTTCCACGGCGGCGAATCCCAGGGCCGCGACAATCATGTAAATCATCGCGTCAGCCGGCTCGTCAAAGACCGGATTTTTTTTCATCGCCACCCTAACCGTCAAATACTTGAAAAACTCTTCAACCAGCGCCACGCCGATAAAAATTACGGCCAAATCCCTCAAAAGGGCGGGAAACGCCTCCGGGAATTTAAGGTTTAAAAAGGAAAAAGAACTGATTACCGCCCATTCTATGACGACCACCAGGGGAGTGACCGCCATTCCCAGCAAAAAAACCAGAATCAGCCATTTTTTCGGTTCGGGATGGATGTCTTCCTTTAAATAAAAACTCAGCCAGATGGCGCTGGGCAGTATTCCGAGGGCGATGGCGACGACGTAGTGGAGCATTATTAGGCGGGGTATTTTTCTATCAGCAGTAATTTTTTGGTTCTGGAGCCGGCTTGAAGAATCTGGAAAATTTCTTCGGTAACGAAAGGAATAAATGGGTGGAGCAGTTTCAATGAATCCGTCAAAACGCGGAAGAGGATTTCCTTTGATTCGGGGCTATTTTCTTTTTTTGACGCCTCAATGTAGCGGTCGCAAAAATCGCGCCAGAAAAAATCGTAAAGGCCGTGAAGCGCCTGGCCGAATTCGTATTTTTCAAGGCGTTTTTCGGTTTCCTCGGCGATTTTTTTGAGTTTCGCCAGAATTTCCTTGTCGGATTTGGTTAATTTTTTTCGCGTCAATCCGCGGCGGAAATCCGCGTCAATCCGCGGCGGCTTGTTCATCAGAATAAACCGCGCCGCGTTCCATATTTTATTGCAGAATTTTTTTCCGGCGAGCATGTGCTCTTCCGAAAAACGCATGTCCTGGCCGCCCATGGTCTGCCAGACGAGCCCGAACCGGACGCTGTCGGCGCCGTATTTCTTCGTCAGCTCCAAGGGGTCTATTCCGGTGCCCAGCGATTTTGACATTCTTTTTCCTTCTCGGGTAAGCACGGTGGCGTGGACGTAAACGGCGCGGAAAGGTTCTTTGCCCGCGAAAAACATTCCCGAAAAAACCATCCGCGCCACCCAAAGATTGATGATGTCCCGGGCCGTGGAAAGAACATCGGTCGGGTAAAAATTTTTCAAATCCTTTGTTTCTTTCGGCCAGCCGAGGGCGGCCAGGGGCCAAAGCGCGGAGGAAAACCAAGTATCAAGCACATCGGGAACTTGTTCGTATTCCGAATCGCAATTCGGGCATTTCTTTGTCGGTTTGTTTGCCGAAACTATAAAATTTTCTTTTTGTTCCCGATGCGCTAATTTCGAATTTCTGCCGGTTTGGCATTTGCATTGCCAAACCGGCAGTTGATGCCCCCACCAAATTTGCCTTGACACGCACCAATCGCGGATGTTTTCCAGCCAGCCAAGATAAACTTTTGACCATCGTCCCGGCAAGAATTTTACTTTTCCGGTTTTGGCGGCCGAAACCGCCAGGCGCGCCAGCTCCTCCATTTTCAGAAACCATTGTTTTGAAACCAGCGGTTCCACGACGGCGGCGCAGCGGTAGCATCTGGCGAGCCGGTGGGAATAATCCTCGGTTTTTTCCAGAAGGCCCTGTTTTTCCAGTTCCGCGACGACTTTGGCGCGGCAATCGGCCGCCGAAAGTCCGGCGCATATTTCTCCCGCCTCGGAAGTCATCTTGCCGCGTTCGTCTATGACCTGCGAAAGCGGCAGGTTGTGGCGTTTGGCGATTTCAAAGTCGGCTAAGTCGTGGTTCGGAGTGACTTTGACCGCGCCGGTGCCGAAAGCGGGGTCCACGGCGGAATCGGCAATGACGGGAATTTCCCTGTTTTGCAGCGGCAGAATCGTTTTTTGGCCGACCAAATCTTTGTATCTTTCGTCTTTCGGATTTACGGCCACCGCCATGTCGCCGAGCATGGTTTCCGGCCGGGTTGTGGCCACCGTGACGAATTTTGAATTTTGAATTTTGAATTTTGAATTTGTTTCGGATTTCGGATTTCGGATTTCGGATTTTTCCGCCAGAGGATACTTGATATGCCACAATTTGCCGGTTTCTTCCGTGTATTCAAGCTCCAAATCCGACAAGCTTGTTTGGCATCTCGGGCACCAGTTGATTACGCGCTCGGCCCGGTAAATCCATCCGGCCCTGTGGTAATCCACGAAAGCGGCCGCGACCGCCCGGGCGTAATCTTTGTCCAGCGTGAAGCGCGTCCGGGACCAGTCGCAGGACGCCCCGATGGTTTTGAGCTGGTCCAGGATGATGTGGCCGTATTTTTCCCGCCATTCCCAAATGCGCTCCAGGAACTTTTCGCGACCGAGCATCTGCCTGGTTATTCCCTGTTTTTTCAGCTCTTTTTCCACGACGTTCTGGGTGGCGATGCCGGCATGGTCCGTTCCGGGAAGCCATAAAGTTTTGAAGCCGGACATTCTTTTCCAGCGAATCATAATGTCCTGGACGGCGGCGTTCAGGGCGTGGCCCATATGAAGCGAGCCGGTGATGTTGGGAGGCGGCAGGGCAATGGTAAAGGCCTTTTTGTTTTTTCCGCCTTTGGCGGGCAATTTGTCGGGATTGAAAAAACCGCTCTTTTGCCAGAGTTCGTAAATCCGCGATTCGGTTTTTTGGGGGTCGTACGGCCCCTCGATTAACCCCTTTTTTATTGACATTTATTTCCTTGGTTGTTAGAATGCCATAAGTCAATTATCGCATATTTTTGGCTCATTGACAAACCAAAATTTTAGCGCAGCGGGAGGTTTTTTTATGGTTTTTTTCGGGAAGATAAGAAGTTTTTTGAAAAGAGCGTTTTGTCTTCATCGCCGGACGACATTCGTTATTAAAAGCCGGCGATACAACCAGGTTCAAGAAATCAGGATGGATTTTTGGCAGGATTTCCTCATCGGCCTTGACTGCCTGGACTGCCAAATGGAGTTGAGGGCGGCCCCCGTTCTTTTGAACCGCTATCCTTACGCGGGCGAACCGCGCTATCCGTCTTTTGAATCGGAAGGAGAATAATATGACAACCGATCCAGGTTTTGGCGAGGGAAAATTGATTCGCAGAACGCGCGAATTGCTGGAAAAAGACAGCCGCGGATATTTGGCGGAATTGAGCGATTCGATAATCCAGGCAATAATCGGAGCTTTTTTAAGGGCTCGCGAAGAAATCCGGGCCGAAGAAGCGGCCGAAAGGGAAAGAGAAGAAAAAATAAGGCAAACCGGGCGAGAAAACGGAAAGGACATCGGCTGGTTTCCCGGCGATTGCTGCGATTGAAAGAAAAATTTAAAACCGGTCGCCTAAGGCACCGGTTTTTACATTGTTAAAGTTACGGCGCGGCCGCGCTGTAACTTTAACAAGCCGGCAACAAGTTGCGGAATTTACGATTAAGCCAATCTTAAATTGGCGTCTGCCTGGATTTTTCGCCAATCCCGAGCGCTCTTTTTGGGATGCTGAAAATAAGCGGCGGCGGCAATCATCGCGGCGTTGTCGGCGCAAAATCGGGAATCGGGAATCAGGAACAACGAATCGGGAAGTTTCTTTCCGGCGGCATCCGCCATTTGCCGCCTCAATTCTTTGTTGGCCGCCACTCCGCCGGAGAGCGTCACGGTTTTGACGCGGGAATTTTCGGCCGCTTTCATTGTTTTGGAAATCAGGACGTCAACGACGGCCTGCTGGCACTCGGAGGCGATTTCCGAGCGAATATCCTCGTTTAATAATTTTTGCGATTTTTTTATTTCTTTCACTAGATACAAAACCGCGGTTTTTAATCCGGAAAAAGAAAAATCATAATCTTTCGAGCTTATCATCGGCCGGGGCAAATGAATTTTGAATTTATTTCGGATTCCGGATTCCGGATTTCGGATTTTCGCCGCGGCAGCCGCGATGGCCGGTCCGCCCGGATATCCCAGGCCCAGAATCCTTGCCGTTTTGTCAAAACATTCTCCGGCGGCGTCATCCCGCGTTTCCCCGATGAGTTTATATTTCCCCAACCCTTTCATTAGAATCAACTGGGTATGCCCGCCGCTAACCAGCAGCGCGACTGCTGGAAATTCGAAATTCTTTTTTTTGTTTTCTTGAAAAAAAACAGAAAAAAGATGTCCTTCCAAGTGATTTATTCCGATAATCGGCTTATTCCAAAAAAAAGCCAGGGCGCGGGCGAAATTAACCCCCGGCCAGAGAGCCGGCGCCAATCCCGGCCCGCGGGTTACGGCGATAAAGTCAATCCCCGGCCTTCGGTATTTTTTCAGGAACCGAAAAACCCTTGGCTTCAAAATTTCTTCGCGCTCCAAAATGGAATTTAAAATTTGGGATTTAGAATTTAAGATTTGTTTAGAAATTAGAAATTTGGATTTAGAAATTTTAAGTAGCCCGCTTTGTTTTAGCGCCTGAATTAAAACTGGGATGAGATTTTTTTGATGTTCTCGTTTTGCCAGGTTTGGCACAACGCCCCCGAACGGCCGGTGGATTTTTACCTGCGAAGAGACAACGTTTGACAGGATGTCAAAACGCGGCCGCGCCATGCCGCCCCGGGCTTCAATGACGGCCGCGGCCGTCTCGTCGCAACTGGTTTCGATGGCTAAAATGGTCATAATAAAGAAGAATACCATAAATATTGAAATTTTTGAAGATTCGTGTTAAAATTTTTTTATTGGCCCTATCGTCTAGCGGTTAGGACAACGCTCTTTCAAGGCGTAAACAGGGGTTCGACTCCCCTTAGGGCTACCGCGCAATAGGCCCTTCTTTGAATCAAGTTTTAAGGTACGATAAAAATAGTTTACGCCTTCATGACTCAACGGATCCCGGCATCGAATCGCCTCGCGCTTTTGGATGTTCCGCGTCGAATTGGACCGAATCGCCCTCGGCTTCATTCCGTTTATTTCCAGATTATTTTTGCGGTTGGCGCGGGGCAAGTGCCGCGGCGCTTCTAAGGCATTGATGTGGGCCCGCCCCGTTAGATATTTCTCCCCGTAGCTTAATGGATAAAGCAACGCTCTTCTAAGGCGTGGATGGGGGTTCAATTCCTCCCGGGGAGGCATATCT
>CAZICC010000037.1:0-5009 GCA_964537645.1 uncultured Candidatus Saccharibacteria bacterium
TTATTCGCCGAAGGCGAATAAGATAGAGCTACTTGACAATCCAGAGAATAATAAAGTCAGAAGACGACTCGGGGTATTTAGAAAATTTACCGCTATTGTTTGGAAATTAGAAATTGAACATTGAAAATTTCTTAAAATCCCAAGGTTTTAAGGCTATGGAGGCCTTGGTGTATCGGTTAACACGGCAGGTTGTGGCCCTGTCGAGGAGGGTTCAATTCCCTCAGGCCTCCCCGGGTAAAAAGAAAAAATCCCCCGCTTGGCGGGGGATTTTTTCTTTCGCTAAAATCAAATCCGTTTCTATTTTCTGAACAGCGACAGCGCCACGCGGCCGTTTTTTATCGCCTCTTTGATTGAAGGCAGGTTCGGTTCGGCGTCAACCAGGGTTTTCCAGGAATAAATGTCCTGGGGCTTATGAAGGTCGGAGTTGGCCACGAAAGGGAAAAATTCCAGGCCGATGTCGTTGAACAAATCGTAACGGTTGGCGATTTCCCAGGCGTCAATCATGGGCGCGATTTCTTTACGTTTTTTCCAGAGATAACGTTTGCGCACGGCGTGTTGAAGGATGCTGATGGCGCGATTTTTTATTTTCTTGTATCCCGGATGGCAGGCGACGATTATTTCGCAACCCAGCTCGCGCAATTTGGCGAAAGTTTTTCCGGCGTCCCTGCGGATATGGGCCGCGTTCAGCGGGGCGTTCATGCCCAAAGCCAGGATGTGGTAGCGGTGCGCGAAACAAACTTCTATTCCGGGAATGACCGTCATATTGTATTTATCGAGGGCGTAACGGGAGGCCGCTTCAACGGCGCGGTAGTAATCCGGCAGCTTCTTTTCGTCCAAACTTTTCTTGACGATTTTTTTCGCTATCAGCCCTTCGACGGTGCGGCTGTCAAAAAAATGGTCGGTGATGGCGATGACGTCAAAGCCGTGTTGGCCGTAAAGGTCAACGACTTCGGGGATGGTCAGCTTGCCGTCGCTGAAACGGCTATGGATGTGGAAATCGCATTTAAGCCATTTGTTTTCCATGTTTTTGGGCGGCCGAGAAGAGGGAAAAGACGCAGCCGCAGTAATTTTGGCGCCAGACGCGGTGTTTTCTGGCGGCAGCCGTCGTTTTTTTGAATCCGTCTTTTTTCTTGAAATCCTCGGTCAAAAAAGCGAGGCCGTATTTTTTGGCCAGGGATTCGCCGATTTCGTTTATGGTCCCGGCGGATTTGCGCGGACTGATGGAGAGGGTGGTGGTAAAGCAATCGTGGCCGGTTTCTTTCGCCCGGCAGGCGGTTTTTTCCAAACGGATTTTAAAACAAATTTCGCAGCGCCGTCCGCCTTCCGGTTCGTTCTCCAAGCCCTTCACGGCGGAAAACCAGTTTTCCGCGTCATGCGGTCCCTCCATCAGCTTGACTTTTTTTAATTTCGCCGCCCGGCGGGCCGCCGCCAGCCGTTTTTCGCATTCTTCTTCGGGGAAGATATTCGGATTGTAAAAAAATAATGTGATTTTCGGATAACGCAGTTTCAGGCGCTCGATGACTTCCAGGCCGCAAACACCGCAGCAAATATGGAGTAGAATTTTAGTCATGATTACTTTATATATTTTCCCTTATTTTCCGCATTAATTCAAGGTAAAATTTCAGATTGTGGATTGTCGCCAGGCGTAAAGCCAGCGGTTCCCGGATTTTGAAAAGGTGGTTCAGATAGGCGCGGCTGAAATTACGGCAGGCATAACAGGCGCAGTTTTTATCAACCGGCTTGAAATCTTTCTTGAATTCGGCATTCGTAATCTGTATAGTTTCATAAAAATTGAAATTTTTATTCATAATCCCCGATTCATGATTCCTGGCTCTAAATTTATATAATCGTCCATGCCTGGCCTCCCGGGTGGGAATTACGCAGTCAAACATGTCAATGCCCAGCTTTACCGCCGCGGCGATTTCTTCCGGCCGGCCCAGGCCCATCAGGTACCGGGGTTTGTCTTCGGGCAGCAGCGGAGACGCCCATTTTAAAACCTTCATTTTTTCCCGGAACGGTTCGCCCACCGAAACCCCCCCGACGGCATAGCCGTCGAAGCCGATTTTTACCAGTTCCCTTGCGCTTTTTTCGCGCAAATCTTTATAGGTTGAGCCCTGGACGATGCCGAAAAGCAAGGGCCTTTTTATTTTTTGCAATTTGCAATTTGTAATTTGCAATTTATTTGGAAATTGGAAATTGGAAATTGGAAATTTTTTGTTAAAGTATTCCTTGCACCGCTCGGCCCACTTCAAAGTCAAATCCAATGATTTCCGGGCGTATTCGCGGCCGCAGGGCCACGGCGGGCATTCGTCCAGGGCCATGACGATGTCCGAACCGAGAGCCAGCTGGATTTCAACGGCTTTTTCCGGGGCCAAAAACAGTTCTCGGCCGTCTATCTCGGAGCGGAATTTAACTCCTTTTTCAGTTATTTTTCTGCGCTTGGCCAAAGAAAAAACCTGATAACCGCCGCTGTCGGTTAAAATCGGGCCGGGCCAGGCCATAAATTTTTGGAGTCCGCCCGCTTTTTTGACGATTTCCGGACCCGGCTTCTGCCAAAGATGATAAGTGTTGCCGAGAATTATTTCGGCTCCCAGCGTCTTTAATTCGTCGGGAGCGAGATTTTTTACCGCGCCTCGGGTGGCTATCGGCATGAAACAGGGCGTATTGACCACGCCGTGAGTCAAGGATAATTTGCCGAGCCGCGCTTTGGTTTTTTTCGATTGCTTGACGAGAGAAAACACTTTTTCTACTAACGACAAACAATTGACAACTAACGACTGTTGTTGCAAGTCGTAAGTTGTGAGTCGTAAGTTAAATTATTATCATCATCGCGTCCCCGAAGCTGTAAAACCGGTAATTTTTTTTTATTGCCTCGCGATAGGCGCGAAAAAGTTTTTTCCTGCCCGCGGTTTGGTTTTTTTCTTTGTCGCCAAGAAAAGCCGAGACCAGAAACAAGAGAGTGGTTTTCGGTAAATGGAAATTGGTGATAAGGCCGTCAACCGCTCTGAATTTATAACCCGGTATAATGAATAAATCAACTTCTTTTTGCCCCGCCCCGACTATGCCGCGTTTGTCCGTGAAGCTTTCCAGGGTGCGGCAGGCGGTGGTGCCGACCGCGATTATCCGCCGACCTTCTTTTTTCGCCCGATTGATGCGCCGGGCCGTTCCGGCCGGCATCACGGCAAACTCCGAATGGATTTTATGCTTTTTGATATCTCCGGTTTTGACCGGCTGAAACGTTCCCGGGCCGACGTGCAGGGTAACGAATAAAATTTCAACCCCGCTTTTTTTCAAGCTGGCCAGCAAGCGCTTGGTGAAATGCAGGCCGGCGGTCGGAGCCGCCGCCGAACCGGCGCGTCTCGCGTAAACCGTTTGGTATTCCTCCGGCCTGGCCAGGCGTTTTATGTACGGCGGCGTGGGCGCCCGGCCGATTTTACGGATGATTTTTCCGAATTTTTCGCCCGCGATGTTGAATTTTATTTTCCAAAGGCCGTTGCCCAAATTTTCAACCGGCCGGCCCGTCAATTCGTTTTTGCCTCCAAATTTAAGGTCTTGCGATGTCCTTAGATTTTTTATCAGAACCTGCCAAAGGCCGTTTTTCAGGTCTTTGATAAGCAAAATTTCTGTTTTGCCGCCCGACGGTTTTTTGCCGATGATGCGGGCGGGAATGACTTTTGAATCGTTTAAAACCAAAACGTCGCCGGGCCGCAGGATTTTTCCGATTTCAAAAAACCCGCGGTGCTCAAAACGGTTTTCGCCCGCCCTGACAACCAAAAGACGCGACCGGTCGCGGGGCCGGACCGGTTTTTGGGCGATTAAATGTTTGGGAAGGCGATAATCAAAGCGGTTTATTTTCATGGACTTGGTTATATTCTCATAATTTGGGCGTTTGGGCAAGCGATTTAACCCCGCGCCGAACCGTGCCAAATTCCTGATGATTTTAAAGTTTGTCCTGACGGTGCCGCCTATCGGTTCTGCCCGGATTTAATTCAATGCCATTCTTGCGGTTGGCGCGGGGTCAAGTATTTGTTGCCGAATTTCGCGCGTCGCCCGAGGCAACTTCAAAATTCGGACAAATGCTTGACAATTTAAAAGCAAAAAGCAAAGATGGAATTAAGGCGAGTTCTTTGAAAAAGAAAAGATTTTAAAATCTCCGCCGAAGGAGGAACAAATTGAGCGAAGAAAAAAAACAGCCGCACGCAGAGGAAGAGCCGCGCGAAGCCCAGGAAAGTTTTCAGGGCCTGAAAGCGTCGGAAGCGGAAGAATTAATTCTTTCGCTGAAAAGGGAATTCAGGGTCCAGGAAGACAAGCTGAAGGTCGCCACCGACGAGGAAGCGCTCGCTTTGATAAGGGACAGGGCGAGAAAATTGAATACCGCGGAACTCTTCGCGTATTTGGCCGGACCCATAGAGACATTCGGCGATTTTGGGGCAACCTGGCGCGAATGGCTCGCGCCCAAACTTTTGAAAATAAAAGGGCCGAAAAGGATTATTCCTCTTGACCCGGTGAAATTTGAAGGATACAAAACCGGACTGCCGCCCGGGGAAACCCTGAAAAAACTTGACGAATTGCGCCGCCGGCGCAACTGGTCGGAATTCCGAGAGATAGCCGGCCGCATCAGGTATGTTGACACCAACCTCATCCGGCACAAAGCCGCTTTCATTATCATGCACATCCCTTCGCGGGTGCCGCATATTGAACGGGAAAAGCTGGCCGTTATCTTGAGCCGCCTTCTCGCGGGGATTTCGGCCGATTTGGATTCGGAAGAGCAGGAATTGGCGACCCGCCTAATTCTTGACGTTCTGCCGGAAAAAATCCTGCCGGAGATTTTTGAAATATTGGGGCGCGGGGAAGCGACCGGCGGAACTTCGTCGGAAAACCAGATCGCCGCCATTGAGAAGATACCCGTGCTGCTGGTTTGTTACAAAAAGGCGTTGAATACTTTCAGTAGTTCCTGGGTTCTGGACGCGATTCTGGAAAAAGGAAAGGTTTTTGAAAGCTTCGGAAGT
>CAZICC010000037.1:5109-6628 GCA_964537645.1 uncultured Candidatus Saccharibacteria bacterium
CTGGGTTCTGGACGCGATTCTGGAAAAAGGAAAGGTTTTTGAAAGCTTCGGAAGTCTGTTGAAATTTCTGGAAAAAAATATGGACAAAATCTGTGGCGAAGACAAGGACAAATGAAAATTGACCCCGTGAGATAGGCGAAGCCGCCATCTCATGGGGCTTTTTTTATTCGCGGTTTTGTGATAAATTGGAATATATGCCAGGCAATACAGCCACGAATTACGAAGCCGTCATAGGACTGGAAATCCACGCGGAATTGAAAACCCGCGCCAAGATGTTTTGCGGCTGTCTTAACGACCCCTCGGAGCGGCACCCCAACGTCAACGTTTGTCCGGTTTGCCTCGGGCATCCAGGCGTTTTGCCCGCGATTAATTCCGGGGCGGTCAAGGCGGTTTTGAAAACGGGATTGGCTTTGAATTGCCGGATTCCGGAAAAATCCAAATTTGACCGGAAGAATTATTTTTACCCAGATTTACCCAAGGGTTACCAGATCAGCCAATACGACGAACCGCTTTGCGGCGAGGGGCATTTGGAGATTCCCGAAAAAATACGGATAAGGCGAATCCATTTGGAAGAAGACACCGGCCGTCTGGTTCATCCCGACGACGAAGATTATTCGCTCGTGGATTTCAACCGCGCGGGCGTGCCGCTGATGGAATTGGTGACGGAACCGGACATAGGGTCGGGCGGGGAAGCGCGGCGGTTTGCCGAAGAATTGCGGTTGATTTTGAAATACCTGGGCGTTTCCGGCGCCGACATGGAAAAAGGGCAACTTCGGGTTGAGGCGAATATATCGCTTCGGCCGAAAGGCGCAAAATCCAAAGAGCTGGGGACAAAAGTGGAAATCAAAAACCTCAATTCGTTTAAAGCGGTAGAAAGAGCGATTGATTACGAGATAGGGCGCCAGGCGGATGTCCTGGAGGAAGGCGGAAAAATCATCCAGGAAACGCGCGGCTGGGACGCCGACAAGGAAAAAACCTTTTCCCAGCGAACCAAAGAAGAAGCGCGCGATTACCGGTATTTTCCCGAGCCGGATTTACCGCCGCTGGTAATCGGCGCGGACGGATTGAATCTTGACGATATCAGGGCCGGAATAGGGGAATTGCCGGACGCCAGAAGAGAAAGATTCGGCCGCGAATACGGTCTGCCCTCGGCGGACATCGAAATTTTTACCGCGAGCAAGGCGCTCGGCGATTATTTTGAGGCGGTCATTTCCGAGCTGACCCAGACCGAAAAAGAAGGAAGGCGCGAAGGGCATATCGGAGCGGAGGCCTTCAAAACCGCCGCCAACTATCTTATTTCCGATTTTCAAAATATACTCAAAGAAGCCGGAGCCGAGGCGGAAGATTCGCGGATAACTCCGGAAAATTTCGCCGAGTTCGTTTATTTGATCCGCGGCGGCAAAATCTCTTCACGGGCCGCGAAAGATATTCTGAAAATAATGTTTGAAACCGGCGGCGACCCTTCGCAAATCATGGAAGAGCGCAATTTGGGGCAGGTCAGCGACGAGGCCGAGCTGGA
>CAZICC010000038.1:0-6607 GCA_964537645.1 uncultured Candidatus Saccharibacteria bacterium
GGCATGGCCGTCCCTGACGAGCGTTTCCATGGCGTCGAATATCGCTTTGAAACGGCGACGGGAGTTGACGTTTTCCCGGCGGTGTATGGTGAAACGGATGAACCCCTTTTTCAGCCGCGGGTATTTTCCGCTTGCGTCGTTTTTCTGCTTCAGGGCGAATTCCACGGCGTCGGCCACCGTGTTCCCGCAAACAAAAATCCTGTCGCGCCTGAATCCTTCCTCTGTCAGATTGTTTTTATTGAGGTCGAGCGGGGCGTTGTGTAGAGCGGCGGCTGGGGCCACCGTCCTGGTGTTGAACTGTTCCGGAAAGGGCTCGATGGAGCCCTTTTCCCAGTTTTGAGGCGCCAAAAGGAATGCGTGATACTTTTTGATGTCGGGATTTTTGGATTCAAGCAATATTTTCAAAACCCGTTCTTTCGGATTGAAGCTTCGCAGTCCCGCTTCAACGTGGACGACCGGCGCCAGGTTCATGTAACAGGCAAAAGAGGCGGCGTTGGCCGTGGTGGTGTCGCCGTGGACGTAGGGGATGACGGTTATCCTTCTTTTCTTCAATTCCCGGATTATATCGCCCAACCGTTCTATTATTTGGCTGACTTTTTGGTAAATGGAGCCGTTGATGTTCAGATTAAAGTCGGGCGTTATCCCGAAAATTTCTTTCGCGTCCTGGTTGAGGTTGTCGTCAAAATGCTGTCCGGTATGGCCGATTACGAGATTGGCTTTTGCTTTTTCAAGCGCAAGGATAACAGGGGCCTGTTTTATGATGTCGGGCTTGGTGCCGATAACCACAAGATGCGCTATTTTGCGCTTTCTTGGGTTGATTTTTTCCCAAAATCGGGGATTGAAAGTTATCGCGTCGTTCATGAGCGCGCGTTTTATGACGCCATTCTTTTTTTGAATTCCTTGATGATTTTCGCTTCCGTCGGGTCTAGGCCGCGGTTGATGGCGGCCCAATAGCTTGCCCAGTCGGCCAGAATCAGGTTGTTGAATATTTTTTCAAAAACATTGCCGCCCGTCAAAGGAATCGTCGTCACGGGAACCCTTTGTTTTTTGACAAAACCGGAAAAAATCTTGATGCCTTCGTTGAGGCGGATGTTTTCCGTTTCGTCTTCCAGGATTATGGCGTGGAAATTTTTAAGAAAGGGACTGGCCGGTTTCGTGGCTTCAAAAGTCGCCATTTCGTTGTGGTGGAGTTCCGGGAAGACGTTGAAGAAAGCGGGCGTTTTGGCGTTTTCGTTGAAGCGGAATTTCCAATTGTGGGCCAGTTCTTTCCATTTCAGCGAAGAGTAGACGAGCGGCATTTTGCCTTTGATTTTCCGCGCGATTGATTTTCCCCGTTCCTCCGATTTTTCCGGCCGAAGGTTCCGGGCCGTTTCCAAAAGCGGGCGGGTTTGGTCGGGCATTATGCCGGCGTTGACGAAAATTTTCATCAGTATGGCGAACATGGCCGGAACCGCGTCTCTGGGCGGGACGTTTTTTGCCGGAATGGCGGCAAACGGGCAGTTGTTTTTTTTGCAGAGTTCTTCCAGGCGGCCCCCGTTTGATACGCCGATTATTTTGGTTTTCAGGTTGGCGGCTTTCCTGAAAGCCGAAAGAGTTTCTTCGGTGTTTCCCGAATAGGACACGGCGACAACCAGGGAATCCGGGCCGAGATTTGCCGGCAGGCCGTAATCGCGCCAGATGACGATTTCCGGCGTTTTCAGGCCGGCCATGACGGTCTGGAGCAGGGCTCCGGCCAGCGCCGAGCCGCCCATGCCGCAAACGGCGATTTTGTCAAAAGGTCCGGCAATTTTTATTTTTTCGGCCGCTTCCAAGCCCGGTTTGAATTGCTTCGGAAAATCCAGGATTATTTGGCGCAAATCGGATTTGTCAATTTGCTCCAAGCTTTTCATTTTTTCCATACTCTTTTCGTTTCAATATGCCAATTATTTATATCTCCGAATCTTTTTGAGGGGAGCGTCACGGAATCTAAGTTAATTCCTTTGATTTTCGCGTTGACGGCGTAAAGGAAATCCGGGCTGTAAAGAAAGACCGCCGGCGCGTCGCCAATCAGGATTTTTTGGAAATCTTCGTATTTTCCGGCCCGTTCCGTTTCGTCCAGGGTTTGCCTGGCTTCTTCGAGAAGCTTGTCCGCCGAACCGGCGCCGTACATCGCCAGGTTCAGGCCCGGGTCGTTTTTCTGGCTTGAATGCCAAAAAGGGAAAGGGTCGGGATCCAGGTTCATAATTTGCCCGAAAATCAGGGCTTCGTAGCTTCTTTGCTTTATGCTTTCCTTGATTTCGTCCGGCGGCAAAATCAGAAGATTTGTCTTGACGCCCAAATTTTTCCAATCTTCTTTGATCAGGGTGGCCGTTTCTATGAGTTCGGGCGACTGGGGCATGACAAGATTGACTTCCAGTTTTGTCGGCTCTTTGGCCTTGCCGATGGTTTTTTCCCTGATTTTCGTTCCGCTTTCGTCGGTTTTTTCCGGTTCGCGCCATCCGGCTTTTTCCAGAATATTTTTCGCCCCTTCGGGGTCGTATTCGTATTTTTTCAGGTCCGGCCCGTAACCCAGAAATCCCGGCAATATCGGCGAGTGGGCGGCTATTCCCCGGCCCGCGAGGACTTTTTCAATGATTCGGTTTTTGTCCGCGCCGACGTTCAACGCTTGTCTGACCGACGGTTCGTTCAAGGCCCGGCTTCGCGTCGGATTAAAAAAAACGGCGTAATAGCGTGGCATCTTCAAATCAAATATCGTCAATCCCGATTTTTTGATTTTTTCCAGCGATTTCGCCCGCAGTCCGGCCGCCGCCGCCACTTCTTTTTTGTTGAGGGCGCTTATGAGAGTTTCCTCGTTTTCAAAAAAAATAAATTTCAATGATTTGATGTGCGGTTTGCCGAGAAAGTATCGCGAAAAAGCGGCCAGTTCGTAGGATTTGATTGAACCCTGCTTGTCTTTTTGCAGCGATTTGACTAAATACGGTCCGGCGCCGACGGGCTCCGTGTTGAATTTGGCGAGATGCGCCGATTTGGCCGGCACGTTTTGCCAGATGTGGCGGGGCAGGATTTTCAGGGTCAGGCTTTCCAGGAACGGCGCGTAAGGGTTGGGCAGAGTCAGCGCCAGCTGGGAATCGTTGATTTTTTCCGCCTTGATTCCCTGCCAGTTGAACCGGAGCGAACTTTTGTAATCGGGATTTTGCGCGGCCGCGACGGTGAAAATAACGTCATCGGCGGTGAATTTTTCTCCGTCGTGCCAAAAAACGTCTTGTCGCAAAAAAACCTCGTAGGTCTTTCCGTCTTCCGAAATTTCCCAGCGACTGGCGAGGTCCGGGACGATTCGCGAAGAGCCGTCGTATTTGACGAGACCGGAGAAAATTATTTCCACGAGGTCGCGCTCGCTGTCGGTCTGCGTCAGCAGGGGATTGATGAATCTCGGCTCGCCCACCATTCCTTCAACGAGCGTCCCTCCGAAATCCGGCGCGACTTGCGTCCGCGAGAAATAAAAACCAACCGAGAGATAAAAAAACGACCCCAGGGCGAGAACGGCGAAAACGGCGAACCACATTTTTTCTTTGACCGAAAGGATTTTCGGCAAGTGGCGGAATTTGAAAACCGGCGGAATTTTCATAAAATAAAAAGATTCAAAGCCGCCAATCCCAAAAACAACCCCGCCAAAATTATGGTGGAAACGAAAATAAATTTTTCCATGCCGCGGCGCGTCTGATAAACGTTGCTTTCGCCTCCGAAAATCGCCCCCAGCCCTCCGCCTCTTTGTTGGAGCAGAATCGCTCCGATAAGCAGCAGGGAAACGACGATTTGAATGACATTGATAATGGCGCTCATCATAAAAAGCATAGCAAAAACTTGCCTCCGCGTCAATTAAACGCTAATATTAACAAATATTAACAGACCTAATCTAAAATGAAAGAAATCATTTCCCGCTGGAAAAGAGCGGCAAGCCGGAAAGGGTTTTGGCTGTTTTGTTTTTTGGGATTTTTGTTTTTGGCTTCGGCCCTCGTTTTCACGGGTTTTTCCGGGCGTTTCGCCGATTCAAAACAAGGCGCTTCGCTTTCCGATTTATTGCTGGACCGCTTGCCGGCCGTTAACCTGGATTTCTTGAATACCTGGGGATTTTTGCTTCTTATTTTTACTTTTGCCGCGGCCATCGCCGTTTACCAGCCGGAAGAAATCCCTTTTGTTTTAATCAGCGTGGCGCTTTTCGCCGCCGTTCGTTCCGGCTTCATTGTCCTGACGCATCTGGGCGCTCCGGCGGATATAATGAAATTGAGCTGGGAAGAAGGATTTTTGCGACACCTTTCCTTCACCAACGACCTTTTTTTCTCCGGCCATACCGGACTGCCTTTTCTGGCTTTTTTGCTCGTCAGGAAGAGATGGATTAAGAATTTTTTCCTCGGCGGCTCTTTCGTTATGGGGGCTACGGTTCTTCTTGCCCATACTCATTATTCCATTGACGTCTTTGCCGCTTTTTTCATCACTTACGGGATTTTCAAGATAGCCGAAAGATTTTTCGGCCATTTGCGGAGCGCGCCCGAAGCTCGGTAAATTCGGCGATAATACGGAAATAATACGGAATAAAGCGGAAATTTCCGTATTTTTCCGCATTATTTCCTATTTTCTCATTTCTTCTTTTTTAATGAAGAAAATTTTATAAAACGGGCTTCTTACGCCACCAACCTATAACAGCTTCCCGCTCCGTTGCCGAGACGCTCAATGAAATTCCGGCCGCACAGCGCTTTCAGGTCGTTTCGGATGGTTTTTTCCGAGTATTCCGGAAAGAATTTCAGAACCTCCTTAAGTTGGGCCACTTTGTTGTCTTGGATGTAATTTACGATTTTTCCCAGACGGCCGTTGCCGGTATTGGGAGCTTGCTTCGGGCTTCGTCCTCGCGATAATAAAGAGGGAGTGTCATTGCGAGTAACCGCTTCTTCTATTATGTCATTGCGAGCGGCCGAAGGGAGCGCGGCAATCCCAAGATTGCTTCGTCGTCCTCCGGCTTCGCTCGGGACTCCTCGCAATGACGGATAAGGAATCTCCTTATTTTTCGCGACAACAAGCGCTTCTTTCAATAATTCTTCTTTCAGCAGCCGGTATTCTTTGTCCAATACCTGGCAATTTATTTCTTTGGTCAGTTTCAGGTTTTGGACCAGGCGCAGATAAGCCCTCAGGCTTTCAATTTTTCTGACCGATTCAAAAATCGCCTTTGATTTTTCTTCGGTATGGCCGTCAAAAACGCTTTTCGGCGCCAGGTCGGAAATAATTTCCGAGGCCAGTTTTCTCAACTTTCTTTTGAGCATTTCCCTGGACATGTCTTTGAATTTGTCGCCGGACTCGGCCTCCGTAAACGAAGACACCCGCCATACCGCCAACGCCAATTCAAACGCCCTTTTCCAGGCCTTGTCGTCCGAAAAATCCTTTTGCCTCAGAAAATCCAGGTCCATAAGCTCCGACCAATTACGAATTAAAACGAATTACGAATGAATATATTTTAAGTTTAAAAGAGGATTGATGTCAATCCCGCGTCTTTGACAAAAGGCGCGGGACGACTTATCCACATTTGAACCTTGCCCTATTTCCGGTTATTTTTTATAATATGTTTGAAACCGCTTTTTTCGTATTTTCGTGGTTTTTCGTGATTTCGTAGCCATTTGAAACTTTTTGCCCCATACCGCCGTATTATTTATTGAACGGGAAAAGTTCATTTTTCTGTTCTTTGCCTTACGTTTGCCTTTTATTCTTTAAAAAAAGGGGAGACAGCTGGTCGATCTTGTTCCCGCCCGTCGGCGGGCAAGGGCCTGCTCCAAGAAAATAAAAATCCCCCAATGATTTCAAGTTAATAATTAAGAAACCGATTTTTGTCGTCGTCGCGAATAATTTCTCGCGACCTCAAAAATCGGAGAACCATTAAAAAATGAAAAAAATCTTTGCAATCGGTTTGGCAATGACAATGACCTTGTCAACCGTCGGCACCGCCGGCGCCGTGACCATTGAACAGCTTCAGGCCCAGATTGCCGCCTTGATGGCGCAACTGCAGGCTTTGCAGGGAACGCAGGGGCAGGGTGGTGCCTACAACTTCACCCGCGACCTGACCGTCGGAGCGAGAGGCGCCGACGTGACCGCCCTTCAGAATTATCTGATTGGCACCGGTCACTTTACTCGCGGCGTGACCGCGACCGGCTTTTTCGGTCCAGTCACCCGAGCCGCTGTCGCGGCCTGGCAGGCCGCCAACGGCGTTTCGCCGGCCGCCGGCTACTTCGGTCCCATTTCCCGGGCCAAGCACGCCGCGTTAACCGCCGGCGTTCCGGCTCCGACCCCGACTCTGACTCCGACTCCCGGAGTGCCCACTCCCACTCCGACTCCGGTCGTAGAACCGTCAGAGGGCTCCATTGAGGTAAAACTCAACGCCAGCCCGGCCAACAACACCGAGGTTAACCTCGGCTCCGGACTTAAGTCCGTGATGGCTTTTGACGTCAAAGCCAAGAATTCCAACGTCACTCTGAAAAGAATTGACATTCAACTGGAAGCTGGCTTCCGGCCCTGGATTTACTTCACGCACATCGGACTTTACGAAGGCGACACCGCCATCGTGGGTCTTACCCCGACCAGCGCCAAT
>CAZICC010000039.1:0-6503 GCA_964537645.1 uncultured Candidatus Saccharibacteria bacterium
AAGCCATCACCCCGGCGCAAAGCATAGCCAAAACCTGTTCAACCTTGGAGGAAGAACCGCCCGGGTGCCCGGATTTTATGCCGTTGATGGCCGCAAAAGCGTAACCCCGGACGATGCGGGCCAGATTTTCTATGCGGGGCGCGTCAACGCCTTCCATCGGCTTCAAATCAAGCCCTTTAAGATTCAAATATGCGCCACTTTCCACAGAATAATGAAAGCGCGTCGGTTCTTTTTGCTTTAATTCGTCCAATTCTTTTTGATTGAGAATGTTGTACATACCACTTTGACTTACGACTAACGACTTATGACTTACGACGGTCGTTTATCATAAATCGTTGGTCGTTGGTTGTCAGTTGTTAGTTAGCGAATAATCACCGTTTCAATTTCTTCTTTTAATTTGTCAACGGCTTCGGCCGGGTTGTCCGAACCGAAAATATAAGAACCGACCACCACGCCGTCGGCACCCGCCCCGGCCAGTTCTCTGGCGATGCCCGGCTTTATGCCGCCGTCAACCTCAATCCTAACATCGGGAAAATCCCGGCGCAAGGCCGCGATTTTCGTCAAAACAGACGGGATGAATTCCTTGCCGTAAAATCCCGGATTGACCGACAAAAACAGAACCATGTCAATCTTTGGAATCAGGTCGGCGGCCGACCGCCAATTGGTTTCCGGATTGAAGGCGACGGCGAATTCCACGTTGCGGCTCCGGGCCTTTTTGAGCATTGAATCCATTATGGCTTTCATCGCCGCGGTTTCGTAATGGATAATGATTCTTTTGACGCCGGAATCCAGCCAATCGTCCAGAAAAAGCCACGGCTCTTCAACCATCAAATGGGCTTCAAGATTAGCCGGAGTTTTCAGTCCCTTCAATTCCAGCGGGTCGTTGAAAGTTTTATTGGGGACGAATTTTCCGTCCATAATGTCAAGCTGAACCCATTTGGCATGGGCTTCCACACGGCGGAGCTTTCCTTCCAAATCCGCGAAATCGTTGGCGATGATGGCGGGAATGATATCTGTCATAATTTCGAAACTCGAATATCGAAATTCGAAACAAATCCAAATGACTAAAATCCAAATAATAAATGTTTTGGATTTAGAACATTTGAATTTTAAAAATTGTTTCGGATTTCGGATTTAGAATTTCGGATTTTTCCATCTAATTTAATTATTCCTTTCTATCTCCTCAATCTTCTTGATTCGTCTATAGTGCCTTTCTTCCCTGGCGAACGGCGTTTCCAGCCAAAGTCGGACGATTTTTTTCGCCTCTTCGGCCGGCAAATCGTCGGCCGGCAAAGACAAAATATTGGCGTTATCGTCAATTCGCGACGACTTGGCGACTTTTTCGTTCCAAGCCAGGGCCGCCCGGATGCCGTCAAACTTATTGGCCACTATGCTGACGCCTACGCCCGAACCGCAAAACAGAATCCCTCTGTGCTCTTCGGGAGCTTGGGCCACGCGAGTCGCCACTTTTTGGGCGTAATCCGGGTAATCGTCGACTGGATCCAGCGACGGAGCGCCGAGGTCTTCATATTTCATCTTGAGTCCGTCCAGATATTTTTTAATCTCCTCTTTTAAATCGTATCCGCGGTGGTCGGAGCCAATGTATAGCATAGAATTTGACTGACAACTGACGACTGACAACTAACGACTGTCATTGGTTGTAAGTTGTTGGTTGTAAGTTGATTTAATCTTAACATAAATAAAAAAGCGACTCAAATAAATTGGACCGCTTCTCGCAGAAATTTCATTTTACTCCCGCTTCGTCAATGGAAAACGGCAGAGATTTCGAGGTGTCAATTGAAGCCTTCGCGCCGATGGGCAAAGTGAGCATCGGCCAATAATGGCCGAAGGCCGCGCCCTTGATAATCGGAAATTTATAGGCGCGGCAGAGTTCCAGAACGACTTTATCCAACGGCAGGGCTTTTTCTTTTTTCCAATCATCGTCGGAACGCAAAATGTCGCAATCCACCAGTTTACCGATAACCATTCCGGAAATCTTTTTAAAAACGCCAGCCAGCCGCAGGTGCGCCAGGCAAAAATCAACGTACTGGGCGGTTTCGGTTACCTCCTCCCAAAAAAGAACCTTGCCGCGCCAATCCGGCTCAAAGGTCGTGCCGGCGAGCGTTCTCAGGACCGAAAGGTTGCCGCCGACGAGCCGGCCGCTCGCCCTGCCTTTTTTCAGGATTTCCAATCCCCGCCAGCGCCGCACCGGCCCTATGGGCCGGCTGTCCGCCACGGCTTTCAAAAAATATTCCCGGGTGTATTTGTGTTTCCCCGAAAAACCGAAGGAAAAAACCGATTCCACCGTAGGCCCGTGAAAAGTCACGAGTCCCGTTTTTTTATGAATGGCGTTGAGCAAAACCGTAATGTCGGAATAACCCATGAAAACTTTCGGGTTCTTTCTGATGGCCGCGCAATCAATCAAACCAAGCAAACGGTTGCTCGCCATCCCGCCCCGACCGCAAAAAACCGCCTTGATTTGCGGATTTCGGAACATCGCGTTCAAATCGGCCGCGCGCTGAACGTCCGTGCCGGCCATATACGCGCCGTGTTCTTTTAAAATATTTTTACCCAAAACAACGCGGAACCCCAGTTTTTTCAGGGCCTCCACTCCGCGCAAAAATTTCTTCCGGTAAATTATTGGCTCGGACGGCGAAATAATCCCAACCTTGTCGCCGGGTTTCAATTTTGGCGGCTTGATGATTTTCATTGTTTCATTAACTTCGGCCAAGCGCTTTTCATTCTCTCAATCGCTTCTTTGATTCGCGGAACCGGTGTCATGCCGAAAGAAAGCCGGATATAGCCCTCGCCGTTTTTGCCGAAGGCCGCGCCGGAAAGCGCGGCGATACGGGCTTCGTCAAAAAGGAAATCCGCCACCTCTTTGGAGGTCCGGCCGGTCTTGCGGATATCCGGAAAAAGATAAATCGCGCCTTTGGGAATATTGACCGAAACGCCCGGCAACTTGGCGATTTCTCGGGCCAAAACGTCGCGTCTCGCCTTCAACTCTTCTCTCATTTTGGCGATTTCGGATTTCGGCAAATCCAAAGCCGCGATTCCGGCCCACTGGTTGAAATTTGTGGTACAGGAATGCGACAAATTTATCAAATTGCTCATAACCCGCGCGAATTCTTTGTCGGGGCAAACCGCGTAGCCGAGTCGCCAGCCGCTCATTGAATAACTTTTGGTGAAAGCGTTAAGGATAATCGTCCGCTCTTTCATCCCCGAAAGCGAAGCGATGCTTTCAAAGCCGCCATCATCATATATCAATTCGTCATAAACCTCGTCGGAAAGGACGAAAATGTTATTTTTCGCGGCGAGCGCGGCTATGCTTTCCAGCTCGGCCCGCGCCAATACTCCCCCTCCCGGATTATGGGGCGAATTGACGATGATTAATCTGGTTTTCGGAGAAACCAGGTTTTCCAGCGAGCCGACCCTAAAATTGCCGCCGTCAATCGGCCAAGACACGGCTTTGGCTCCGACGAAACTGACAATGGCTTCATAAGCGGGAAATCCCGGGTCGGGAACTATCACTTCGTCGCCGGGATTGACCAGCGCCAAAATCGCGTAAAAAATCACCGGTTTCCCGCCCGGAGTCGCCACCACCTCCGAAGCGTCAACCGGAATTTTCCGGGATTCGGAAATATGCTTCGCGATTTTTTCCCGGAATTCCAAAATGCCCTGGGAAGGGACGTAATGGGTTTTGTTTTCAGCGATGGCTCTGGCGGCGGCTTCTTTGACGGAATCGGCGGTGTCAAAATCAATGTCGCCGATTTCCATGTGAATCATGTCTATTCCTTGCCGCTCCATTTCCTTGGCCCGGGCCAACACGTGGAAGGCCTGCTCGGTGCCCATATTTTTAACGCGGTCCGCGAATTGCATCCATCTAGAAACTAGGGTCTAGAAAATAGAATCTAGAATTTTATGCTTCTATTTTCTACTTTCTATTTTATTTTCTATTTTCTTAATTTATTTTCTATTTTGCAAATTGGTTTGAGGCCTCGAACTTTCTTTCATCGATTCCTCTCCTTTCGCCGGTTTATCCTCCCCCGCCACCATGAAAATATCAATCCCCGGAAAAGCGATTGACTGGTCTATGGAGGAAAGAATCAGCGCGTCGGAATCAATCTTGACGGACGATTCCACTTTTCCGAATACGTTTTTTATTTTGGCGACAATCCGCCCCTTTTTTACCCACTCGCCCGGCTTGACCAAATCCTCAATAACGCCGCTGGTTTCGGGCCTGGGCGATTGGACAAGCTTCAAAGGCGAAGGAATGTCGTCTCTTTTGGTCGGCGATTTCCAAATCGCCCGGTCTTTCGACTCTATCATTCCCAGATTTTGCAGGATATTTTTGATACCCTCCACGCCTTCAAGAACAAATGTTTCATTTATGATGTTGGGTCCGCCGATTTCAACCGTAAAGGCCGGGATATTCAGGTTCATCAAAGCGGCCGTGATGGTGCAATAAAACGCTTCGGGATAATAATCCGGATATTCGTAAACCCAGGTGACGCCGAACATTTCGGCGAACTTGACCGCTTCTCCAATAACCGCCTGCCTGCCTTCCTCCAGAAAACGGTCCACTAAAATGTAAGAAATGGATTGCATCGTGTCGGTATGCAAATCAATGACCAAATCCGGCTTGGTCTTGCTGATGTAATCCAGAATCCGAAAAGTCACTCTTTCGGCCGGGGAACCGTTGGGGCCGCCCGGAAACTGGCGGTTCAAATCTTCTCCCGAAGACGGCAAATGGCGGGAAACCATTTCAAATCCCAGCGAATTCATCACCGGGAAAGAATAAACGACTCCTTTTTTCAGTCCGACTTCGTCAAGGTAGTCAAAAACCCGGTGAATCACTTCAATGCCGGTAACTTCGTCGCCGTGAATGGCGCCGCAAAGCCAGATTTTCGGGCCTTCCTGGGCGGCTCTTTTTATCATGATCGGTATCCGGCGCTTGGACAAATCAACGCCCTTAAAAACCGGCAAAAACCGCGTTTCCAGTTTCGTCAACCGCCGCCTGCGCTTCTTTTCTTTTTTGATTGACGTTTCTTCCGGCTTTGCGATTTTCTCACCATTTTCCGGTTCTTTCTGCGGCTCTTTGGGCGGCTCTTTTTGGGGCGCCGGCTCGCTCTTTTCAATTTTGATTATTTTTTCTTCCACGATAATATTATCCGAACGATACGAATATTTTATCCCAATCAACGAATAGTAAATTCGCGGATTCGGATATTCATTCGCAGATTAGGATATTACTTCGGCAGTATTTCCCCTTTTTCATAAATCACCTTATGGCCCCCATTTTCTAATCTCAACTCTTTTTTTTCCTGCTCAAACTTCCAGGCCTGGAATTTGAGTTCGTCCCTGAAAATTTCTTCGGCCTCGCCCGCTCCGTATTTGGACGCGTAATAATCCTTCTCGGCCTTATCCCCTTCGGCGGATGCGTCGCGCCAGCCAAAACCTTTCTTCAAGAACTTTCTGGTTACCAGCTCGTTCAAAGCCAAACCTTCAAAAAATCTTTCCGGCACGTCCCGGTCAATGTAAATGACGCCGCCCCTCTCGTAAATATCCACGAGCGTGCCGATGAGTCGTTCGGCGTTGTCTATCAGATAATTTTTCCCTTCAAAAGCGACTTCTTTGATTGCGCGCATCTGAATCGGCGAAGCGTTGACGGGCGCTTCGGGATTTTCTTCCTCGGCTTTGATAATCTTGCTTTTTTTGGAAATGGAATGACGCCGGGTTACGGTCAAAACGATATCCTCTTCTTCCTTCAAAACCTCCAGAGCTTTGTCCTTGCCGTAAATCTTTTCGTAAAATTCCAGCTCCTTTTTTTGGGCCTCGTTGTGGGAATAAACATAGCTATGCCCTTTCAGCAGGAGTTTTCGTTCCTCAATCTCGTGGACGGCGATGCCTTCATGGAATTTCTCCGGCAGGTCCTTGTCTATCAAAATGGTCTTGGTATTGACATCCAAATCGCCGCCGTTTTCCACTTTCCCCGAGGCGTCAATGCGGTATTTCTCGTTTTCGTATACAAACTCGCGCATATTTCAATTTTATCAGAAAAATCGTTGCGAAACAAGAAAATTTATTGTATATTTATTATTATATGGCACTGACGCAAGCAGCCGAAAAATCGCGTCCGCTTGTAAGCGCCGGCGGCGAATACATAATCAACCTCAACGAACGCTGCAATAACGCCTGTCTTTTTTGCTCCAGCGCCGACGCCATCGCCAACCAACCAATTTCTGCCCTGGAAGACGTTCGCCGAAAAATCAAAAAGGCCGCGAAATTCGGCTATAAAAAGATTAATTTTTTCGGAGGAGAACCGACGACATATTCATTTTTGCCAGATGCCGTTAGATATGCCACTTCTTTAAATTTCGAAGTCACCCTTAACACCAATGCCCGGAAATTTTCATCATTAAGTTACACCCGCCAGTTTAAATCCCTTAATTTATATTCAATCAATACCTCTTTGCACCACCACCAACCCGAAATTCATGACC
>CAZICC010000040.1:0-1341 GCA_964537645.1 uncultured Candidatus Saccharibacteria bacterium
TATCGTTTCCAAACATCACTCCGCAGAAAAACTCGTCGGCACCGGCTTTTATCAACGGCTCTGCCTCTTCCGGCCCGTCAATGGGAGACATGATTTTTAACTGATAAAACATGGGTTTATAAATCAACTTCTTTATCGAGATATTTTAAACCGGTTTTCGCGACAAAAATCTTACAAGCAAACTCGGTAGCGATCGGAAGAAAAACGGTCTGAATTTCACGCGACTAATTCAATGATTTTAATAATTAGCATTTACAAGATTGTTAATGCGTTTTGAGCGGGGGCTGAAAAATCAATCTGTCTATATTTTTTCCGACCAGCGTCTTTTGGAGCGCCGCCAAGTCCGGATTATTTTCCATAAACATGGCGTTACCAATCAATATTTGTCGTTTGATAAAAATATGATTATCTACAGTCAACGCGCCGATTTTCAAGCATTCTCGCGAGCAATTCTTAATTCCATAATTTTTTAACTTATTGATTCCAATCCCGGCTGCCGGACAATATCTGGTGGCGAAAGTCAACATATAAGGATAATAAAAAGAAACACCGATGCCTGCAACGGGCTTTTTTATCTCGTCTAAATCGTCAAATTCAAGTCGTCTCACGCCTTGCCTATAAAGAAAACTGTTTGGCTGCAAAAAAGCGAATCGCGACAATATTCTGCCTAAAATAATCCTATGACGAAAACGTCTCTTTAAGAAATTGAATACACCGTAATCGTTAACAACCACTTCGTCCATCATCTGCTGTTTTTTAATAAAGTACCCGAACAATTTTTTTATCGCTTTCAATTCTTGACTGCCGGCGGGCGGCGTTAATAACGTAAATCGCAACTTTTCTTTTTTAATAATTTCCGCGATGGTGGCCGTATCTTCTTCGGAAGGCAATAATTGAGCGCAAAATTCGTTGCCAAAATATACACGACTGTATTCCTTGCTCCAATACTTAAAATGCTTCGACTGATTGATGATTATTGCTTTTTCCATATTTTTTTCTTCAATTATTGAAGAAGTGAGGATAATAACAGTATATGCGCCGGCAATTTTTTTTAAAAGTTTTTAAAAACAATTTTCTAACTTCCCGATAAAATTCATCTTCGCAAACGCTTTTTTTAAGCGCGTCGAGAGATTTCTTAATAAACCTAACGTAAGCGATTTTTAATTCAGTGGAGCGGCCTCTTCCGGCTATTTTAACCGAAGTTATGCCGATTTTCCAAAATTGCCAAAGCGCGCAAGCGCCGCAAGAAAAGAACGGCGCGAAACTTAACCGTTCCGCCATAATTTCTCTGTCTTCGGATCTTAATAAATGTCCGTTGCCGTCGGCTCTTATTGTGTATTT
>CAZICC010000040.1:1407-4427 GCA_964537645.1 uncultured Candidatus Saccharibacteria bacterium
TTGTAAGCACCAAGGGCAAACATTGGGGAAATTCCGGCAAGCAAGAAGCATAATAAAAGTCTCAAATTCTAATTCAGGAAATTTTAAAACAACGTCTCTTACGTCATCCAAAGTTACCTGTCTGTCAAAAATAACTCTCTTGACTCCGAAATTATTTACCAATAATCGCACGGTTTCTTCGTTTCTGGTCTCCAAATGAGAGCCGGAAATTATCTTTAGATTCCAATTTTTCAACTGGTCCAATAAATCAAGATTGGTGACGATAACGCCGTCCAGACCGATTCCTTCAATCTTTCCCCGATAGCGCGCGATCAATTCCTTGTATTCAATGGTCGTCCCTGTTTTATTCAGGGCCAAAAAAATCCTTTTTTTATATTTCCTGACAATATTAACTGAGTTTTGAAGCGCCGCCAAATCGGGCAAATTGCTTTTCCGATTATTTTCTTTCCAACAAGACAAACTTTCATCGCCAATCAAAACGCCGCAAAAAAATTCGTCAGCCCCCGCTTTGATAAGTGGGACAATCTCTTCCGGTCTATCAAAAGAAACGAAAATTTTTGGCATTTTTTTCATATATTCAAAAGTTCCGAATAAGCGCTCTGAGCGAGTTTGTAATTTATACTGGAAAAATGTTTAAGCCAATCGCGAAACATCTCTTCTTGGTCAAAAATATCTTTTCCTTTGTATTTTAAGGCGGTTTTCCGAATCAACATTTTTCTTGCCGGAGAATTTGGCCAAGGTCTTAAAAAAAACGGAGAAAATAAAACATTAAAATTTTTCCGCTTGATAATCTTAGCCGCCTTGACGGTTTCTCTTAATGTTTGAGAAGATTCTCCTAGGCCGCCAATAACCACGCAATTTACGGCTTTTATACCGCTTCCTTTCAAAATTTCCATCGCTCTTTCATTATCCCGCCTTCGGCAAGGCTTATCCATTTTTTTAAGCATCGACGCGCTGGCGCTTTCAAAGCCGAAAATTATCACCTCAATTCGGAACCTTTGAAGGATTGGCAGAATTTTCCGATTAATCCTGTCTGTCCTCGCGTAAATTATGAAACGGGGCATTCGTCGACCGTTAAATTGGCGCAAACATTCTTCCAGCCAAAACTGATTGTCAAGAAAATCGTCAGAAACATCCCAGATGGATTCCATTTGATATTTCCGTTGATAATGAATTAAATCTCTGGCAAAAATTTCCGGCTTGCGAATCCGCAATTTTTCCGCGGCCAGAGAACAAAAAAGGCATCGTCGACCAGCCGCCCTCCAGTCGCAGCCCCGGCGCGACTGCACCGGCAATAGCCGCGGAAACAGCATTTTTTCCGTTTGAGACCAGTAACGACTTAAGTCCACCAAATCAAAATCCGGACGCGGTAAATCATTCAAATTCGCCAATTTAATTGGATTTTCAACAAAGGCTGATTTTCTCCAAAAAACAGCGCCGGCTATTTCTTTAAATGGCCTGCCCTTAAGCAAGCTGACCAATCCTTTTTCGCCGTCCTGACGGATGACAATATCAACACAATAATCTTTAGAAACGGGGCTATGATTGTCAATGATTTCTCGCGCCAGCCCAGCCGCGTAATTTCCTCCCATAACCACGCGGGCGCCAAAAGATTTGGAAAATCGGGCAATTTTCAGAGAATCTTGATAAGTGTGGAAAAGAGGGCTTAAGCCGACAATTTTTGGCTGACAAAATTTTAATTCTTTTAAAATCTGCTGGACATTCATTAGTTGACCATCAATTATTTTAACGCGGCACCCCGGAATTTCATTTTTTAAATAAGTGGTCAGCGAAATAATACCTAACGGCAAATAAGGAGCCGAGCGGAACTGTTTGATAATCGGATTAATATAATCAAGACTGTCTCTTTGATGAGGAGGCAAAACTAAGGCAATATCGCACAACTTCATTGAACCGCAACTTTTCATGGTTTAATTTCTAAATTTAAAATGATTGTTTATTGGCGCCAAATTTTTTCAAGAATCTTCTAATATGCCTGGGATGACACCAAAATTTCAAAACATGTGGGAAATAACTTTTATATCCCACTTCGGCGTCCTTGAGACGCCAAACAAACTTGGTTTTTGTTTCCCTGACAATGCCGACCTTTTTCAAATAACTGATCTCTCGGCGGAAATCCCGTTCAAAGGGCGAATTGAACAAATCAAAATACTTGCTCTTGTAAACGCGGCGCCCTATCGCAATTGAAGTAATGACGAAATTACGCCTACGGTCGTCGGCATCTAGACGATGGACCGAAAAAAATTTTTGGTTGTCGCCGTATTTAAAATGCCTGATATAGCTTCTGACATCCGCGCCGGCGATAAATTTTATATTGGGAAAAATGCTGACGCTGGCCGGACCCAATCCCAGACAGGGCCGCGAACTCAATAACCATCTTTGGTTGGCGTTAAGGACTTTTTCGGCGCGCTCTCCTTTTTTAATTAAATCCAGCGTGACGGCTTTCGCGTAAATCCTGTACAGCGGGGATAATCTTTCGGCGAACATATCCATTATGCCGTCAAGCGACGGAATTTCCGATTGTTTAAAAATTCTCTTCATTTCTACGGTGAAAAGAAGACGGAATATCTCAATAGCTTCCGGTTCTAACGACAAGGTTTTTTCAATCGTTTTACGATAAGTTTCCAATGTTTCGCTCGGCAGTCCGATAAGTAAATCAAAAGAAATGGAGCCGATGCCGGCTTCCCGTAACGATTTTACCGAACGAAAGACATCCGCGGCCGACTGATTCCTTCCAACTTTTTTAAAAACTTTTTCATTAAATGATTCAACTCCCAATGAAACCCGATTGACGCCCAAAGACCGCAAATGCCGGGCTTTGCTTTCAGTGATGCTCTGGGGCGTGACTTCAACGGAAACCTGGATTTTTTTGGAATCAAAATTGAAAAAACGCCGAATAATGCCGAAAAGCCGGCTTAACTGCCCTTCGCCAAGCATGGTGGGGGTGCCGCCGCCAATGTAAAGGTTGCGTAAATCGGCGCGATAGAAATCAATTCCGT
>CAZICC010000040.1:4444-6400 GCA_964537645.1 uncultured Candidatus Saccharibacteria bacterium
AAGGCGTCAAGATATTCGTTTATGATGCTGTCTTTAGGATTAACCTTTTCCGAATAAAAACGGCAAAATAGGCAGCGGCTCTGACAAAAAGGAACATGGATATAAAGACCAAAGGATAATCCGGGGATTTTAAAATTCTTTCTGACACGGGAGATGATTTCAGCGGACGAAATACGCCGGCTGGGATCAAAAAAAGGATAGCCGGAAAAACCGGCTTCCAAATGGCGGCTGTCGCAAAAATCCAGAATCTGCCGATAAATTTTTTCGCTGAAATCAAGCATTCTTTTTCTGGCTATTTCGGCCGATTTTATTGAGGAACCGGCGGATATACCTGGGATGATACCAATACTTCAAAACATGGATAAAATAATTCCGGTGCCCCATTTCTTTTTCATTAAAACGCCAAATGAATTTTTGAGGCGTTTCCCTTAGGATGCCGGCCCTTTTTAAATAGTCAACTTGTCGAGGAAAATCCTTCTCCAAAGACGACTCGAACAATTTGAAATAGGTTTTTTTATAAAACCAGCGCGAGACAGCAATGTGGGTAATGATGAAATGGCGCTTCCGGTCGTCTTCGGCCAGGTAATGGACGCGGAATATTTTCTTGCGGTTGCCGTTTTTGAAATAATCAATGTAATCTTTCACGTTGCAGGCGGTGACGAATTTGACGTTCGGGAAAACATTAATGCCGTTCGGCCCCAAACTCAGACACGGCCGGCCGAGCCCTATCATCCATTCAAGATTCCCGTTGTTCGCCCTTCTGACCGAAATCCCTTTTCTGACCAAAGCCAGCGAATTGGCCTTGAAATAAATCCGGTATTTCGAGGATAGCTCTTTGATAAACATGGCCATTATCTCATCAAGAGATCTTTTGATAATTCCTGTTCGGGCTATTTTTGCGAATTTTTGGTCGGGCGTGAAAAGAAATCCTTCAATGAATTCCGGCTCCAGTTCCAAAAGCGCTTTTATCGTCCGCCTATAAGTTCCCAGGGTTTCTCCGGGCAACCCGACCAAAAAATCGGTGGAGAGATAGCGGATGCCGGCCTTTCTCAAAATTTTGAACGCCCGCAGTATGTCCTTTGCCGAATGTTTCCGCTCCACCGATTCCAGAATCCGATCATTAAATGATTGGATACCCAGCGAAACCCGGTTGACGCCCAAGGACCGCAAATGCCGGATTTTGCTTTCGGTAATGCTTTGCGGAGTGGCCTCGCAGGAAACCTGGATTTTTTTGGAATCGAAATTGAAATGACGCCGGATAATCCCGAAAAGGCGGCTAAGCTGTTCTTCATCCAGAAAGGTTGGCGTGCCGCCGCCAAGGTAAAGGTTGCGCAGGTTAACCCTGGAAAAATCTATTCTGGAGGCGTATATTTCCAATTGACGCTCCAAGGCGTCCAGATATTCGTTGATAATATCGTCTTCGGGCTTTACTTCTTCCGAATAGTAGCGGCAAAAAAGACAGCGGCTTTGGCAGAAAGGGACGTGGATATAAAGCCCCATGAGAAAACCCGGGGATTGAAAATTCTTTGCGAGGCGGGAAAAGATTTCGACGGCAGTGGCCGTTTTGACGTCAAAATTAAAGAAGGGGTACTCAAAAAAGTTCATTTCGGCGCTGCGCTTGGCGCAAATTTCAAAAATCCGCCGGCAGGTTTTTTCGCTTAATTCGGACATATTTTGAATCGGGCATATTTTAAAAATGAATTTAAAATAATCATCGCATAACGATGATTATTTGTAAATAGAATAATGACGCGGTGTTTATTTCAATTTCATCTCGCACAAACCAGTCTTGAACTGCTTTAATACGTCATCGGCTATTATTCGCTCTTTATTTATATTAGCCTTACTTGTAATAAGTTCTTTGCGTAAAAACTCGTAATCCTGGGGGTCGGAAATTTTTTCTATTTCCTTAATGGCGAAATCCCAGCCGCCGAAACGTATGGACCAGCGCCTTTT